>NZ_JBFABA010000016.1:0-58242 GCF_040640115.1 Micromonospora sp. NPDC023644
CCGCCGCGTACGCACCGGCGGCCAGGAGGGTCGAGGCGGCACCCGCCTGCTCGTCGCCGGCGGCCTGGCGCACCGGGATCCGCCACTACCGGAGTACGGGGTCATGAGCGACGACGTGATCGTGGCCGACGGGCTGCGCAAGGAGTTCACCGTCCGGGTGCGGGCCGGCCGGCTGCGGCGGGAGAAGCGGCGGGTCACCGCCGTCGACGGGATCGACCTGCGGGTGCCCCGCGGCGAGATGCTCGGCTACATCGGGCCCAACGGCGCCGGCAAGTCGACGACGCTCAAGATGTTCACCGGCGTGCTGACGCCCTCGGCCGGCGAGGTACGCGTGTGCGGGCTGCGCCCGGTGGCCCAGCGGACCCGACTCGCGCTGCGCGTCGGCGTGGTCTTCGGCCAGCGCTCGCAGCTCTGGTGGGACCTGCCACTGCGGGACTCGTTCGCGCTGCTGCGGCACGTCTACCGGGTGCCGGCCGACGCGCACGCCGCCCGGCTGCGCCGCTGCCGGAGCCTGCTCGACCTGGATCCCTTCCTGGACACCCCCGTCCGGCAGCTCTCCCTCGGGCAACGGATGCGCGGCGAGCTGACCGCCGCCCTGCTGCACGGCCCCGAGGTGCTCTTCCTCGACGAGCCCACCATCGGCCTCGACGTGGTCAGCAAGCAGGCGGTCCGCGGCTTCCTCGGCGAGCTGGGCCGGGCCGGGGACACGACGCTGGTGCTCACCACGCACGACCTGGCCGACATCGAGCGGCTCTGCCGGCGCCTGGTGGTGGTCGACCACGGGCGGGTGGTGCACGACGGGTCGATCGCCGCGCTGCACGAGCGGTACGGCTCGCGCCGCCTGCTCGTCGCCGACCTGGACGCCCCGCTGCCCGCGCCGCCGGTGCTGCCCGGCGCGCCGCTGCACCGGCAGGAGGCCGACGGGCACCGGCTGGTCTTCGCGCTGGAGTCGGCGGGGGTGGCGGACGTGGTGGCGGCCCTGGCCGGGCTGGGCGCGCTGCGGGATGTCTCGATCGTCGAGCCGGACATCGAGGACGTGGTGGCCCGGCTCTACCGCAGCCGCTGACCCCGGGACGGCGACGGCCCCTCACCGCCGGGCGGGGAGGGGCCGTCGGTGCGACGGGCTCAGACCGGGTCGCCGATGTTCACCTGGGGCTCGGGGGCGCGCATCCGGCGGAACGTGATCGACCGCATGATCGCGTAGAGGTAGAGCGAGCCCATCCGCTGCCCGGTGTTCGGGAAGCGCTCCCGCACCAGCTTGCGGATCTTGCGCGAGATCAGGACCGAGTCGACCACCACGCCCAAGGCGAGCGCGCCCCAGAGGATGTTGGAGACCAGGCGGACGACCGGGGGCATCGCGGCGTTCGAGCCGATCAGCACGATCAGGGCCCCACCGAAGAACCAGGTGCCGACCGTACGCCGGGAGTCGACCACGTTGCGGGCCAGGAGCCGCTCCGGGCCGCGGTCGCGGGGGCCGCCCTCGCGGCGGAACTCCGCCGCCGCCTCGGCGCGCAGTTGGCGCTTGCGCTCCCGCTGCTCCTCCTTGGTCAACGGCTTGCTGGCCGCGGCCGGCCGGCGGCCGGCGGTCGGCCGCTTCGGGGTGGCCTTGCCCAGCTCCTTCTTGCTCGGGGTGTAGCCCCGGGGCTGGGCGGGCGTGGACTCCTCGTCGGGGGTCACCGGAGTGACGGCCTCGTCGACGAGGTCGGAGGACTTGCGGCGAAACAGCGACGGCACGCGGAAAGGGTAGCCAAACGACGGCGCCCGGTGCACATCGCGGTGCACCGGGCGCGGACGGGAGTGGTCGACGTTACGGACGCTCGACGTGCGCGCCCAGGTCGGCCAGCTTCGCCTCGAAGTCCTCGTAGCCCCGGTTGATCAGGTCCACGCCGTAGACCCGGGAGGTGCCCTCCGCGGCCAGCGCGGCGATCAGGTGGCTGAAACCGGCCCGCAGGTCGGGGATGACCAGGTCCGCGGCGTGCAGCTTGCTCGGCCCCGCAATCACCGCGGAGTGCTTGAAGTTGCGCCGGCCGAAGCGGCACGGGGTGCCGCCCAGGCAGTCCCGGTAGACCTGGATGTTGGCGCCCATCGAGTTGAGCGCCTCGGTGTAGCCCAGCCGCTGCTCGTAGACCGTCTCGTGGACGATCGACAGGCCCCGGGCCTGGGTCAGCGCCACCACCAGGGGCTGCTGCCAGTCGGTCATGAAGCCCGGGTGCACGTCGGTCTCCAGCGCCACGGCGTTCAGCTCGCCGCCCGGGTGCCAGAACCGGATCCCGCCCTCCTGGCCCGGGTCGCCCAGTTTCGGCGGCCGGGCGTCGGTGACCTCGTACTCGCCGCCGACGGAGCGGAAGATGTTCAGGAAGGTCATCATGTCGGCCTGCTGCGCGCCGAGCACCTCGACGTGGCCACGGGTGGCCAGCGCCGCCGCCGCCCAGCTCGCCGCCTCGATCCGGTCCGGGATCGGCCGGTGCGTGTAGCCGTGCAGCCTCGGCACACCCTGGATCTCGATGACCCGGTCGGTGTGCACCTTGATGATCGCGCCCATCTTCTGCAGGATGCAGATCAGGTCGATGATCTCCGGCTCCACCGCCGCGTTGCGCAGCTCGGTGACGCCCTCGGCCATGACGGCCGTCAGCAGCACCTGCTCGGTCGCGCCGACGCTCGGGTACGGCAGGGCGAACTTGGTGCCGTGCAGTCCGTTCGGCGCCGACAGGTGCAGCCCCTCCGGGGTCTTCTCGACCGTCGCACCGAACTCCCGCAGCGCCTGGAGGTGGAAGTCGATCGGGCGCGGCCCGATGTGGCAGCCGCCGAGGTCGGGGATGAACGCGTGGCCGAGGCGGTGCAGCAGCGGCCCGCAGAACAGGATCGGGATCCGGCTGGAGCCCGCGTGCACGTTGATCTGGTCCGTGCTGGCGCTCTCCACGTTCGCCGGGTCGAAGACGAGCTCGCCGTCCTCCCCGCCGTCGGTGACCTTGACCCCGTGCAGGCCGAGCAGGCCACGGACCACCTCGACGTCGCGGATCTTCGGCACGTCGAACAGTCGGCTCGGGCTGTCGCCCAGCAGCGCGGCGACCATCGCCTTCGAAACCAGGTTCTTCGCGCCGCGCACGCGGATCCGCCCTTCGAGCGGAGTACCTCCGTGTACGACCAGGACGTCGTCGGTCAACGCAACCTCCAGCGCGTCAGGTGCTGCCGTGTTGATGGTCGGGCTCACGATTGTCATCGCTACCCGGGATGCGGCCATGTCGAAACGGCCCGCGTGAGTTGTCGCACCGGCAGCATAGCCCTCGGTGACGATCATGGACCCGGGCACATCGCCCCTGAGGGTACTAATCGGTGATCCGACCCTTTTCTGTGCCAGAGTCACTACGGAGCGTGATCAGCTCGCTGCCGGCGGCGGGGTGTCGGCCCCGGGCAGCGCGAGCATCTGGTCCAGCGCCACCCGGGCGTGGTGTGCGGTGTCCGGGTCGACGGTGATCTGGTTGACCAGGCGACCGGCCACCAACTCCTCCAACGCCCAGACGAGGTGGGGCAGGTCGATTCGGTTCATGGTCGAGCAGTAGCAGACGGCCTTGTCCAGGAACATGATCTGCTTGTCCGGGTGGGCCAGCGCGAGCCGGCGGACCAGGTTCAGTTCGGTGCCGACCGCCCAGGCCGAGCCGGCCGGGGCCGCCTCGATGGCCTTGATGATGTATTCCGTCGAACCGACGAAGTCGGCGGCGGTGACCACCTCGTGCCGGCACTCGGGGTGGACCAGCACGTTCACCCCCGGCACCCGCTCCCGCACGTCGTTGACGCTGTCGAGGGTGAAGCGGCCGTGCACCGAGCAGTGCCCGCGCCACAGGATCATCCGCGCGTCGCGCAGCTGCTGCGGGGTGAGCCCGCCGTTCGGCTTGTGCGGGTCGTAGAGCACGCAGTCGTCGAGCGAGAAGCCCATCTCCAGCACCGCCGTGTTGCGGCCCAGGTGCTGGTCGGGGAAGAAGAAGACCTTCGACCCCTGCTGGTACGCCCACTCCAGCGCCCGCTTCGCGTTCGACGAGGTGCAGACCACGCCGCCGTTGCGGCCGACGAAGCCCTTGATGTCCGCCGAGGAGTTCATGTACGTCACCGGGACGGTCTCCGCCGCGATGCCCAGCTCGGTGAGCACGTCCCAGGCGGTCTCGACCTGCGACAGCACCGCCATGTCCGCCATCGAGCAGCCGGCGGCCAGGTCGGGCAGGATGACCTTCTGCGCGTCCGAGGTGAGGATGTCGGCGCTCTCGGCCATGAAGTGCACGCCGCAGAAGACGATGTACTCCGCGTCGGGCCGGGCCGCCGCCTCGCGGGCCAGCTTGAACGAGTCGCCGGTCACGTCGGCGAACTGGATCACCTCGTCGCGCTGGTAGTGGTGCCCCAGCACGAAGACCTTGCTGCCCAGTTCCGCCTTCGCCGCCGTCGCCCGGGCCACCAGGTCCGGGTCGCTGGGCGCCGGCAGGTCGCCAGGACACTCGACGCCGCGCTCCGTGGCGGGGTCGCTGCCCCGGCCGAGCAGCAGCAGTGCCGTCGCGGTGTTGGAGGGTTCCACCCAGGTCGAAGTCACGTGCCCCATGGTCCCACAGTGCGGCCGCACCGCAGCCCGCACCGGTGTGTGCTGCCACACTGCTCGGCATGCGCGTGCTGCTCTGTCCGGACAAGTTCGCCGGCACCCTGCCGGCCCCACAGGTCGCCGATGCCGTGGCCACCGGCTGGCGGGAGGTCGCGCCCGCCGACGACCTGCTCGTCCGGCCCCTGTCAGACGGTGGGCCGGGCTTCCTCGACGTCCTCGCCGACGCCCTCGGCGGGCGCCGGGTCCCGGTGCCGACCGTCGACCCGCTCGGCCGCCCGGCGGTCGGTGAGATCCTGCTCACCGACGGTGGGGCGACCGCCTGGCTGGAGAGCGCCCAGGCGTGCGGGCTGCACCTGCTCGACCGCGCCGAGCGGGACCCGAAGGTCACCTCCTCGTACGGGCTGGGAGTGCTGGTCGCCGCCGCCGTGGAGGCCGGCGCCCGGACGGTCGTGATCGGGCTGGGCGGCTCCGGCACCAACGACGGCGGCGCGGGCATGTTCACCGCGCTCGGCGTGACCCCGCTGGACGCCACCGGCCAGGCGCTGCCGTACGGCGGGGCCGCGCTCGGCGCGGTGGACGCCCTCGACGGCGCGCCCCGGCTGCGCGACGCCCGCCTGGTGGCCGCCACCGACGTGGACAACCCGCTGCTCGGCCTGCACGGCGCCAGCAACGTGTTCGGCCCGCAGAAGGGCGCCGACCGGGCCGACGTGCTGCTGCTCGACACCGCGCTGGAGCGCTTCGCCGCCGTGCTGGAGCGGGACCTGCCCGGCTGCCCCGAACGGCTGGGCGCGCTGCCCGGCGGCGGCGCGGCCGGCGGGCTGGGCGCGGCCGTCCTGGCGCTGGGCGGGCACTGCGAGTCGGGCATCGGCCTGGTGACCCGGGCGATCGGGCTGGACGCCACGCTCGACGAGGTCGACCTGGTGATCACCGGGGAGGGCTCGTTCGACCACCAGTCGCTGCGCGGCAAGGTGGTGGCCGGGGTGGCCGGCGCCGCCCGGGACCGGGGCGTGCCCTGTGTGGTGCTCGCCGGCCAGGTGAGCACCGGCCGGCGGGAGGCCGGGGCGGCCGGGGTGACCGACGCCTACAGCCTCGTGGAGCACTTCGGGGGCGAGGAACACGGCGGGCTGGCCGCCGCGATGGAGCGCCCGGCCGAGGGGCTGCGGGCGCTCGGCACCCGGCTGGCCCGGCAGTGGAGCCGCTGACCCGACCCCCCGCGCACCCCGCACCGGGCGGCGGCCCAGGTCACGCCGGACGGGTGGGACCGGCCGCGGCGGCGTACCATCGGATCTGGACCACACCGGGAATGGCTGGGCGACACGAGATGTTGGCCAGTGCGTCCGGACCCAACCGCGCAGGGAGATTTCACGTGACCACGCCAGCGCAGACCGAGTCGACCGAGGCCAAGGCCCCCACGTCCGTCGTCCTCACCGACGTCGCGGCGCAGAAGGTCAAGGCCCTGATCGAGCAGGAGGGCCGCGACGACCTGCGGCTCCGGGTCGCCGTGCAGCCGGGTGGCTGCTCCGGCCTGCGGTACCAGCTCTTCTTCGACGAGCGGTCGCTCGACGGTGACGTCGTCACCGACTACGACGGTGTCGGGGTCGTCGTCGACCGGATGAGCGCCCCCTACCTGGCCGGCGCCACCATCGACTTCGCCGACCGGATCGACGCCCAGGGCTTCACCATCGACAACCCCAACGCGGGCAACTCCTGCGCCTGCGGTGACTCGTTCAGCTGAGCCAGACCTCCGCTGACCACGGCGGGGCCGTCCTCCGGGGCGGCCCCGTCGTCGTTTTGCGCTCGGGGATGCGCTGTCGGGAAGATGATTTGGGGCCGACCGACAGGTCATCCTGAGAGGGCCGGGCCGGTAGGCTGACCGGCGCCCTGCTCCCGACCCCGAGGTTGACATGAAGATCGCCGTGACCGGCTCGATCGCCACCGACCATCTGATGAGCTTCCCCGGCCGCTTCGCCGACCAGCTCCTCGCCGACCAGCTGCACAAGGTCTCGCTCTCCTTCCTGGTGGACGACCTGGTGCTGCGCCGCGGCGGGGTGGCGGCGAACATCGCCTTCGGCATGGGGCAGCTCGGCATGCGCCCGGTCCTGGTCGGCGCGGTCGGCGCGGACTTCGCCGACTACCGCTCCTGGCTGGAGCGCCACGGCGTCGACTGCGACTCGGTGCACGTCAGCGAGGTGGCACACACCGCCCGTTTCGTCTGCACCACGGACACCGACATGTGCCAGATCGCCTCCTTCTACGCCGGGGCGATGAGCGAGGCCCGCAACATCGAGCTGGCGCCGGTGGCCCGCCGCCTCGACGGGCTGGACCTGGTCCTGGTGGGCGCGAACGACCCGGAGGCGATGCTGCGGCACTCCGCCGAGTGCCGGGACCGGGGCTACCCGTTCGCCGCCGACCCGTCCCAGCAGCTCGCCCGGATGGAGGGCGAGGACGTCGTCGCGCTGATCGAGGGCGCCGAGTACCTGATGACCAACGACTACGAGAAGTCGCTGCTGCAGAGCAAGGCCGGGCTGACCGACGCGCAGCTGCTCGACCGGGTCAAGGTCCGGGTCACGACGCTGGGCAAGCACGGGGTGGAGATCGCCGGGCGCGACTTCGACCCCATCCACGTGCCGATCGCGCGGGAGACCCGGGCGGTCGACCCGACGGGCGTCGGCGACGGGTTCCGGGCCGGCTTCTTCACCGCGCTCTCCTGGGGGCTCGGGCTGGAGCGGGCCGCCCAGGTCGGCTCCCTGCTCGCCACGCTGGTGCTGGAGACCGTCGGCACGCAGGAGTACGAGGTCCGTCGCGACCTGTTCGTCAAGCGCCTGGCCGAGTCGTACGGCGACGTGGCCGCCGAGGACGTCCGCCCGTACCTCGTGCCGTAACACCGCCGCCGGCCGCGTTCGCCGGGCTGCCGGGGGAGTGGGCGGGACCACCCCCGGCGGCCCGGGTCAGTGGCGGCGGCGGACGTCGAAGGCGGGGCCGTCGGGGCCCGGGACCGTGCCGAGGAACTCCTGGCCGCGCATCCGGCACCAGGCCGGGATGTCGACCGCCGCAGCCGGGTCGTCGGCGAGCACCCGCACCACCGCGCCGACGGGCAGCTCGGGCAGCCGCCGGGCCACCGCGATCACCGGCAGCGGGCAGCGCTGCCCCCGGCAGTCGAGGACCTCCGCCGGCACCGTCACAGCCCCACCACCCCGGCCTCGGCGCGCAGCTCCGCCACGATGCCGGGCAACTCGGTGAGGAACCTCTCGACGTCGGCCTCCGTCGTCCCCCGGTGCAGCGAGACCCGTACGTTGCCGTGCGAGAGCACCCCCATCGCCTCCAGCACGTGCGACGGCCGCAGCGTCGACGCCGTGCACGAGGAGCCCGAGGAGACGGCGAACCCGCGCCGGTCGAGCGCGTGCAGCAGGGCCTCGCCGTCGACGTAGAGGCAGGAGAAGGTCACCAGGTGCGGCAGGCGGTGGTCGGGATCACCCACCACCTCCACGTCGGGCACCTCCGCCGCCACCCGGGCCCGGATCCGGGCCACCAGCGGCGTCAGCCGGGCCGCCTCGGCCGTGGCGTCGGCCGCCGCCGCGCGCAGGCTCGCCGCCGCCGCCACCACCGCCGGCAGGTTGAGCGTTCCCGGCGTACGCCCCGCCTCCCGCTCGTCGGCCGGCCAGGGCGACTCCCAGCGGGTGCCCTTGCGCACGACCAGCAGCCCCACCCCGGGCGGCCCGCCCCACTTGTGCGCGCTGGCGGTCAGCACCGACCAGCCCGTCGGCACCGGGGCCCGGCCCACCACCTGGGCGGCGTCCACGTACAGCGGCACCCCGGCCTCGGCGCACTCCCGCGCCGCCCCGGTCACCGGCTGTAGCGTGCCGACCTCGTGGCTGGCGGCGATCAGCGCGGCCAGCGCCACCCCCGGCGCCCGGACCGCCGCCGCCCAGCCGTCCAGGTCGAGCCGGCCCAGCCGGTCCACCGGTACGGACGTGGCCGTGCCGCCCGCGGCGACGTGCTGCTCGGCGGCGTGCAGCACCGCCGAGTGCTCGATCGCGGAGTGCACCAGGGCGGGACCGACCCGCCGCCGGCCGGCCAGGCCGCCCAGCACGGCGGAGTGCGCGGCCGTCGTACCGCTGGGGGTGAAGGAGAGCTCGTCGGCGCGGACGCCGAGCGTCTGCGCGCAGGCCTCGCGGGCGGCGTCGAGGAGTTGGCGGGCGCGGCGGGCCTGCGTGTAGAGCCGGCCGGGGTCGGCCCAGCCGTCGTCGAGGGCGGCCAGCAGCGCCTGCCGGGCGACCGGGTGCAGCGGCGCGGCGGTCGCCGCGTCCAGGTAGACCGGGGATGCGCTCACGCACGCCAACGTATCGCGCCGGTATGCCCAAGATCCCCCCGATGGGGGCCGACAGCGACCCCAACACGGTCCAGCCCGTCATGGTCGAGTAATCTGCGACCGTCGGTGACGCCTTTGCCGCTGGTGCTGTCGCTCCGTAGGCGGAGGGCAGGGACAAGACACCGCGGCGCGCTAGGGAGGCAGGACCAGGTGGTCGCAAGGAGTTCGGAGGTACGGCCGTCGGCCGTACGGCACAGCGCTTCCCCAGGAGCCGGTGGGCGCCGGGGACGTGGTGCCGGTCGGATCGCCGGGCTCGGTCTCGGCGGAGCGGCGCTGCTGGTCCTGCTCACGGGCTGCGACGTCGGCGCGGCGTTCGGCGGCTTCGGCTGGCCGCAGGGTGGCATCTCCCCCGAGTCGCACCGGATGTACGACCTGTGGATCGCCTCGTGCATCGCGGCGCTCGCGGTCGGCGTCTTCGTGTGGGGCCTGATCTTCTGGTGCGTCGTGCGCTACCGCAAGCGGGGCAACGAGCTGCCGGTGCAGACCCGTTACAACATGCCGATGGAGTTCCTCTACACCATCGCGCCGATCCTGATCGTCTCCGTGCTCTTCTACTACACGGCGATCGTGCAGACCGACGTGGTGCGGACGACCAAGAACCCCGACGTCACGGTCGAGGTGGTCGCGTTCAAGTGGAACTGGCAGTTCAACTACCGCGACGGCCAGGGCCAGGACGCCAACACCGTCGCCTCCGTGCTCGGCACCAGCGAGGTCATCCCGATCCTGGTGCTGCCGACCGACCGGTCCATCCGGTTCGAGGAGACCAGCCGCGACGTCATCCACTCGTTCTGGGTGCCGGAGCTGCTCTTCAAGCGCGACGTCATGCCGGGCAAGATCCGCAACGTCTTCGAGGTCTCGAAGCTGGAGGCCGAGGGCGCCTACGTCGGCCGCTGCGCCGAGCTCTGCGGCAGCTACCACGCCTTCATGAACTTCGAGCTGCGGGTCGTCTCCCCGGAGAAGTACGAGCAGTTCCTGGCGGCCAAGCGGGACGGCAAGTCCACGCAGGAGGCGCTGACGGCCATCGGCGAGGACCCGTACGCGAAGACCACGAAGCCGTTCGAGACCCGCCGCACCGAGGCCAACTTCAACCCCGACGACGCGCCGGCCGGCGCGGGAAGCTGAGGGATCGGGCATGAAGACCGAGTGGCGCATCTTCCTGGTCATCGCCGGGTTCCTGCTCTTCGCCACCGCCCTCTACGGCGGGTGGACCGCCGCCGACGCCGGCGGTCAGGTCGAGTGGGTGGGCACGGTCGCCCTGCTGCTGAGCTTCCTGCTCTGCTCGATGTGCGGCGGCTTCTTCTGGTTCGTCTCCCGCCGGATCGACCTGCGGCCGGAGGACCGGCCGGACGGTGAGATCGCCGACGGCGCGGGCGAGATCGGCTTCTTCAGCCCGGGCAGCTACTGGCCGTTCGGCCTGGCGCTGGCCGTCGGGCTCGCCGGCTTCGGCCTCGCGTTCTGGCAGTTCTGGCTGCTCGGCCTCGGCATGGTGGCGGTCACGTTCTCCGTCTGCGGCCTGCTGTTCGAGTACTACAGCGGCACCCGGCGCACCGCCGAGCACTGATCCGCTGGTCGCGCCGACGGCGACCCACGAACGTCACGAAGGCCCGCCTCCCTCGGGAGGCGGGCCTTCGGTCGTCACGGGCTGATGTACGGGTCGGACGCCCCCGCATCGGACGGTGCGGCGTCGCGAGCACGCCGCCGCTGGGGAGCGCCACGGTCGCCACGGCTCAGGGCGCCGCGACGGCGGTGGGTTCAGGCGGCGCGGCGGTGGGTTCAGGCGGCGCGGCCGTGGGCTCAGGCGGCGCGGCGGTGGGCCGGCGGGCGCCGCCGGTCGGCCGGGCGTGCCGGGTGGAACGTGACGGTGGCGACGAGCAGGGCCGCGCCGCAGCCCGTGCAGACCAGTTCGGGGCAGTCGGCGCCGTGGCCGTCGGTGCACGGTGGCGCCTCGAACGGCTCGACGCCCTCACAGGTGTCGCAGTAGAGCTCGCGCTCCGACACGGGCGTCTCCTCTCGCTCCGGTCCCGCGGGGGTGTGGCACACGCCCGACGGGACTGCCGCGCTCGACGGCGCAGGACGGTGGTGGGAACTACTCAGCTGTAGTTTCCCACGGGGGTCCGACAACCTCCGGCGGCACCCGGGGCGGCGCCCGGCGCTCAGAGGGCGCGCGCGACCTCGATCCAGCGGTCGAGGACGCGGGCGGCGGCCCCGGAGTCGACGGACTCGGCCGCCCGCGCCATCCCGGCCCGCAGCGCCTCGGTGAGGTCGCCGTCGAGCGGGCCCTGCGTGGCCAGCGCCGCTGCCGCGTTGACCAGGACGGCGTCGCGCACCGGGCCGGTCTCGCCGGCCAGCAGCCGGCGGACCACGTCGGCGTTGAAGGCGGCGTCACCACCCCGCAGGTCGGCCAGGGTGGCCCGGGGTACGCCGAGGTCGACCGCGTCCAGCAGCGACTCCCTGACGACGCCGCCCTGGGCCGCCCAGACGCGCGTCGGCGCGGCGGTCGTGAACTCGTCCAGCCCGTCCTCGCCGCGCATCACCAGCACCGAGTCGCCGCGGGCGGCGAAGACGTCGGCCACCACCGAGGCCATCCGGCGGTCGAAGCAGCCGACTGCGGCGGCGCGGGGCCGCGCCGGGTTGGTCAGCGGGCCGAGGAAGTTGAACACGGTGGGCACGCCCAGCTCCCGGCGCACCGGGCCGGTGTGCCGCATCCCGGGGTGGAACCGGGCCGCGAAGCAGAAGCCGATGCCGACCTCGGCGACGCACCGGGCCACCCCCTCCGGGCCCAGGTCGAGCGGCACGCCGAGGAACTCCAGCACGTCGGCGGTGCCGCACGAGGAGGAGGCCGCGCGGTTGCCGTGCTTGACCACGCGGACGCCGGCGCCGGCCACCACCAGCGAGGCCATGGTCGAGATGTTGACCGTGTGCGCGAGGTCACCGCCGGTGCCGACCACGTCGAGGGCGGTGGCGCGCAGCTCGTCGGGCAGCTCGACCGCGACGGCCCGGCCCAGCATCGCCTCCACGAGGCCGGCCAGCTCGGCCGGGGTCTCGCCCTTGGCCCGCAGCGCGACGACGAAGCCCGCCATCTGCGCCGGGGCGGCCGAGCCGGCCATGATCTCGCCCATCGCCCAGGCGGTGTCGGCGGTGGCGAGTTCCTCGCCGCGCAGCAGCGCGTTGAGCAGGTGCGGCCAGGTCCGATCGCCCATGGCGGGCCTCCCGAGCGTGCGAGATGCGGGGTGGGATGGAACCGGCACCGGTCGGCCCGGCGCCGTGGCGGCCGGAGCGGGGGACGTCAGGCGGGTGCGTGCGTCCGCAGCAGCTCGGCCACCGTGGTGCCGGTGGTCACCGGGTCGAGCGGGTGCACCAGGGTGGCGTCGACCTCGGCGTAGGCCGCCAGCCACCGGTCGGCGGCGCGGGCGATCACCACGCAGGTCGGGGGGGCGTCGTCCCGGTCGTCCTTGATCTGCCGGGCGATGCCGATGCCGCCGCCCGGGCTCGCCTCGCCGTCGAGCACCAGCAGGTCGATCTCGTAGTCGTCGACGAGCCGGACGCACTCGGCGTAGGTGGACGCCTCGACGAACTCGATCCGCAGACCGGGCGCGGGGCGCGGTCCGACGGCGAGCCGCATCCGGTCGCGGACCTCCGGGTCGTCGCTGTAGAGCAGGACGGTGCAAAGACGATCGCTCATGCCGGCACTCCGCTTCGCTCCGTGCCGTCGTGCGGCACCATCACACTGAGCTCGATGATTCGTTCGCTGCGCGCTCCTCGGCGGGACTGGCTCCCACCTCGTGGCCGCCCGCTGATGGTACCGGGCGGTGTGAGGTGTGCGACGTCCGGCCGGGGCGGGGTCGGGGCCTGCCGCCGGCACGGCTTCAGGCGGTGGCCTCCGTGGCGCGCTGCCGGGCCTCCTGGCGGTCCAGGTCGCGGTCGACGCGGCGGGCCTCCCGCTCGGCGTGCCGCATCCACTGCACGACCAGCACGGCCAGCATGGTCACGCTGACGAACTCGCCGCCGGCCCAGAGGATGCCCCCGGCGACCACCTGGTCCTGCCACGGGTCCGACCAGGTCAGCCCCAGCGACGGGTACCAGTCGCCGCCGAACAGCGTGCTGCTCTGCATGATGGTGAGCCCGAGCACGGTGTGGAACGGCACGGAGAGCAGCATCAGCAGCGCCCGGGCCGGGTACGGCCAGCGGCCCGGCAGCGGGTCGAGGCCGAGCAGCGGCCAGAAGAACACGCAGCCGGTCATGATGAAGTGCGCGTGCACGACCTCGTGCGCCCACACGTGCTCCAGCGTGTAGCGGTACAGGTCGGTGAAGTAGAGCGCGAACGGGTTCACCACGAAGATGGTGAACGCCACCAGGGGGAAGCTGTAGATCCGCGCGATCCGGCTGTGCACGACCGCCAGCAGCCGCTTGCGCGGTCGCGGCGGCAGGGTGCGCAGGGCCAGCGTCACCGGCGCGCCCAGCGCGAGGAAGATCGGCGAGATCATGGAGAGCACCATGTGCTGGACCATGTGCACCGACAGCAGCGCCGTGTCGTACGCGTGCAGGCCGCTGACGGTGACCGCCGCGATGCCGCCGAGGCCGGGGCCGAGGAAGAAGACGGTCCTGGCGACCGGCCACCGGTCGCCCCGGACCCGCAGCCGGTGCACCCCGTAGAGGTAGACGCCGGCGGCCAGCACCAGGCCGACGGCGAGCCAGCTGTCCAGCTTCGTCTCGGTGAACACCGAGGTGACGGTGAACGGCGGCGGGGTGGCCGCGGTCGCCGCCGGCGCGGCGACGGCGGCTGCGGCGGAGATCGGATCGGCGTGCAGCACGCTTTTCAGCCTAGGTCAGGCGAACCGGACTGCCCCGATCGGGCTGTGGATGCCACGGGTTTGGCCCCCCGCTGATCGCCGGCCCCGGTCAAGGGCAATAATGACCGCGTGACTGCGGCCCCAGCCATTGACAAGAGCCGGATCCACTCCCTGACCCGACCCAACATGGTCAGCGTCGGGACGATCGTGTGGCTCTCCAGCGAACTCATGTTCTTCGCGGCGCTGTTCGCGATGTACTTCTCCATCCGCGCGGCGGCGCCGGAGCAGTGGGCGAAGCACACCGAGCACCTCAACATCCCCTACGCGACCACCTTCACGGTGATCCTGGTGTTGTCCTCGGTGACCTGCCAGCTCGGTGTGTTCGCCGCCGAGAAGGGTGACGTCCACGCGCTGCGGCGCTGGTTCACGATCACCTTCGTGATGGGCCTGATCTTCGTCCTCGGCCAGCTCAACGAGTACCGCGAGCTGGTGCACGAGGGCATCAAGATCAACGAAGACGGTTACGGGTCGATGTTCTACCTGACCACCGGCTTCCACGGCCTGCACGTGGCCGGCGGTCTGGTCGCCTTCGTCATCTTCATGATCCGCACCACCATGGGCCGGTTCACGCCGGCGCAGGCCACGTCGGCGATCGTCGTGTCCTACTACTGGCACTTCGTCGACGTCGTGTGGATCGGGCTCTACGCCATGATCTACTGGCTTCAGTGATCTTGGCGCGTCACGAACCGCGCCGCTGCTCCGTCCCCTGAGACAAGGTCCAACCGGTTAAGGACACAGGTCATGACTTCTGACAACGACCGCCGACGCGGTCTGCTCGCGCGGCTGCGCGAGCGGCCCGCGGCGCGCAGCAGGGGCCGCCGCCGGCTGGGTGCCGCGGTCCGGCTGTTCGCCGCGCTGATGCTGGCCGGCGGCGCCTACACCGTCTTCGCCCCCGGCGTGCAGGCGCAGGACACCCCGCTCACCGGTGCCGCCGCGGAGGGCAAGGCGCTGTTCGACGTGAGCTGTGTGACCTGTCACGGTCGCAACGCCCAGGGCGTCGAGGGACGCGGGCCGAGCCTGATCGGCGTCGGCGCGGCCTCGGTCGAGTTCCAGGTCGGCTCCGGCCGCATGCCGATGGCCCGGCAGGAGGCCCAGGCCCAGCGCAAGCCGGAGCTCTTCACCGACGAGGAGGTCCGCCAGCTCGCGCAGTACGTCCAGGAGCTCGGCGGCGGGCCGGTGGTGCCCAACGGTGACGACCTGCACTCCGACGGCAACATCGCCGCCGGTGGCGAGCTGTTCCGGATCAACTGCGCGCAGTGCCACGCCTTCGGCGGTGGCGGCGGCGCCCTCTCCTCCGGCAAGTACGCGCCGAGCCTGCGCCCGGCCACCGACCGGCAGATCTACGCCGCGATGCTGAGCGGCCCGCAGAACATGCCGGTCTTCGGCGACAACCAGATCTCCCCGGACCAGAAGGCGGACCTCATCGCCTACATCCAGGAGACCCTGAAGCACGACCAGGACCCGGGCGGCTTCAACCTCGGTCGGTACGGGCCGTCCACCGAGGGCCTGGCGATCTTCCTGGTGGGCATCGTCGCGCTCGTCTTCGCGAGCCTGTGGATTGCGGGCAAGTCGTGACCGGGCGGCTCATCCGATTCAGTGCCGTGGTGCCGCAGCGCGGCACCGCCCGTAGCGAGGTGACGGCATGACCACGCACACCGAGCACCAGGCCCAGCAGGGCCGGGAGCCGCTCGACGTGAACACCCCCGGGCTCAGCCAGTTCGACATCGTCCGCGAGGGCGCGCGCCGGGACGACATCGAGATCGTCCACTACGAGCCGCAGGTGGCGCCGGGCAGCAAGGCCGAGCGCCGGCTGACCCGTACCGTCGCGTCGTTCTTCCTGCTGACCGGCCTGGCGGCGACCGCCTTCCTGGTCGTCTACATCTGGTGGCCGTGGAAGTACGCCCCCGGCAGCGGCGGCGACAAGTGGTACACCCCGCTGCTCGGCGTCACCCTCGGCGTGGCCCTGCTCGGCATCGGCTTCGGCATCCTGACCTGGGGCAAGAAGCTGCTGCCGAAGGAGGTCTCGATCCAGGACCGGCACGAGGGCGCCGTCGCCTCCGACGACCGGATCATCACCGGCCAGACGATGCTCTACATGGCCGACGAGCTGGGCGTGAAGCGCCGGCCGCTGCTCGGCATCTCGCTGCTGGCCGGTCTCGCGCCGGTCGGCGCGGTCGCCGCGGCGCCCCTGGTCGGCGGCCTGATCTCCCAGCCGCACAAGAACAACCAGATGTTCACGACCGGGTTCGCCCCGGCCGAGGGCGGCGAGAAGGTCCGGCTGGTCCGCGAGGACGGCCGGCCGGTGCGCCCGGCGGACGTCAGCGCGGGCGGCCAGATCACCGTCTTCCCCGGCATCGACCACGGCGTGAGCAACCTGCACGCGGACTCGCCGACCCTGCTGATCCACCTGCGGGACTCCGACGCGCAGGAGTCGCGCCGGGCCAACGAGCGGGTCGGGCACGGCGACTACATGTGGGGCAACTACGCCGCCTACTCGAAGATCTGCACGCACGCCGGCTGCCCGGCGAGCCTGTACGAGCAGCAGACCAACCGCCTGCTCTGCCCGTGCCACCAGTCGCAGTTCCTGATCACCGACAACGCCCGGCCCATCTTCGGCCCGGCCAGCCGACGGCTGCCGCAGCTGCCGATCGAGGTGGACTCCGAGGGCTACTTCGTGGCCAAGTCCGACTACACCGAGACCGTCGGGCCCGACTTCTGGGAGCGGCCGTGAAGCGGCGCAAGTTTGACAAGGCAGCTGTGCCGGGCAACGTCGCCCGGGGAGTGGACGACCGCTTCCAGGTGGCCACCCCGCTGCGCCGGCTGCTGAACAAGGTCTTCCCGGACCACTGGTCCTTCCTGCTGGGCGAGATCGCGCTGTTCTCGTTCGTCGTCCTGCTGCTGACCGGCGTCTTCCTGACGTTCTTCTACGAGCCGGCGATGACCGAGGTGGTCTACAACGGCAGCTACGCCCCGCTGCGGGGCACGCCGATGTCGGCCGCGTACGCCTCCAGCCTGGACATCTCGTTCGACGTCCGCGGTGGCCTGATCATGCGGCAGATGCACCACTGGTCGGCGCTGCTGTTCATGGCCGCGATCGTGGTGCACATGCTCCGGGTCTTCTTCACCGGCGCCTTCCGCAAGCCGCGTGAGACCAACTGGATCATCGGTTCGCTGCTGTTCTGGGTCGGCTTCCTCGCCGGCTTCACCGGCTACTCGCTGCCGGACGACGGCCTCTCCGGCACCGGCCTGCGGATCGCCTCGGCGATCATGCTCTCCATCCCGGTGATCGGCTCCTGGGTCACCTCGTCGATCTTCGGCGGGGAGTTCCCGGGCACGATCATCATCAGCCGGTTCTACATCGCCCACGTGCTGCTCGTCCCGGGCCTGCTGCTCGCGCTGATCGGCGCCCACCTGGGCCTGGTCTTCAAGCAGAAGCACACCCAGTGGCCCGGCCCCGGCCGGACCAACGGCAACGTGGTCGGCGAGCGGATGTTTCCCCGCTACGCGATCAAGCAGGGCGGCTTCTTCATGGTCGTCTTCGGCGTGATCGCGCTGATGGGCGGCCTGTTCCAGATCAACCCGATCTGGCTGTTCGGCCCGTACGAGGCGTGGGTGGTCTCGGCCGCCAGCCAGCCCGACTGGTACGTCATGTTCCTCGACGGCTCGACCCGCCTGATGCCCGCCTGGGAGATCAACATCCCGATCGGCGACGGGTACGTGATCCCGCCGCTGTTCTGGCCGACGGTCGTGCTGCCGGGCATCCTGGTCGGCCTGTCGACGCTCTACCCGTTCCTGGAGGCCCGGCGCCTCAAGGACACCAGGAGCCACAACCTGCTCCAGCGGCCCCGGGATGTGCCGGCCCGGACCGCCCTGGGCGCCATGGCGGTCGCGTTCTTCATCGTGCTGACCCTCTCCGGCGCCAACGACGTCATCGCCGACAAGTTCCAGATCAGCCTGAACGCGATGACCTGGGCCGGCCGGATCGGTCTGCTCGTCGTGCCGCCGCTGGCGTACTACGTCACCTACCGGATCTGCCTGGGTCTCCAGCAGCACGACCGGGAGGTGCTCGCGCACGGCGTCGAGACCGGCATCATCCGGCGCCTGCCGGACGGCCGGTTCGAAGAGGTCCACCAGCCGCTCGCGGCGGCGGACGGGCACGGCGACGGCCACGGCGCGCTGCCGTACGCCGGCTGGGTCGTGCCGAAGAAGATGAACCGCCTCGGCGCCCTCGGCCCGGCCATCCGGGGCTTCTTCTACCCGATCGAGAAGCCGGCCGAGGCGCCGGTCTCGCCGGGGCACCCGCCGGTCGAGGCCCGACCGGAGCGGGAGGAGATCGGCAGCGGCGAGAGCCGCCGCTGACCCCGCGACACCTCGACGTGGCGCCCGCCGGAGTCCTCCGGCGGGCGCCACGTCCGTTTCCGCCCTCCGACGGGTCGACACGGGCGTGTCGGTCGGTCGCCTCCCCGACGGGGGATCGCAGGAATAACCCCGGTCAGCCGGGTATCCGTGCGATCCAACGTCTCAAGGGGGGGAAGCATGTTGGGTATCAAACGCCTCGGCCTGCTGGCCGCGCTGGTGCTGGTGGGGGTCGCGCCTGCCGCGGCGGCCCAGGCCGCGGTGCAGCCGTCGGCGCAGGACACGCAGTACCTGCAGGCCGTGCACCAGGTCAACCTGTTCGAGATCACCGCGGGTGACCTGGCCCAGCAGAAGGGCCAGAACCAGGGGGTCAAGGACCTGGGTGCCCGGTTCAAGACGGACCACACCCAGCTCGACCAGACGGTGCAGCAGACCGCGTCGCAGCTCGGTGTGGAGCTGCCGAGCGAGCCCACCGCGGATCAGCAGTCCGTCATCGACCAGCTCAACAACGCCAGCGGCGAGGAGTTCGACCGGCTCTGGGTGACCAGCGAGCTGGCCGGCCACGTCCAGGCCATCCAGGCCACCCAGACGGAGATCTCGCAGGGCTCCGAACAGTCGGTGGTCCAGCTGGCCCAGACCGCCCTGCCGACCCTGCAGGCGCACTACGACGCGCTGGTGCAGTTGGCGGAGCAGCTGGGCATCCCGGTGCCGCAGACCAGCGCCAGCGGCACCCCGAGCCCGGGCGGCACGACGCCGGCCCCGGGTGGCACCACGGGGACCCCGGCTCCGGGCGGCACGACCGAGTCGCCGGCTCCGGGCGGCACCTTCGAGACGCCGGCTCCCACGCAGAGCTGACGTCCGCGCACCACGACGGCCGGTCCATCCCCAGGGGTGGGCCGGCCGCTCGCGTGCGTGCCGGGCCGTGACCCGCGGCCCGGCGTCCGGGTCAGTCGGCGTTGGCGAGGCCGATCGCGAACGCCTCCTCCAGATCGTGCTGGGAGTACGCCCGGAAGGCGATGTGCGACTCGGTGTTGAGCACCCCGGGCACCTTGGAGATGCTGCCGGCGATCACCTGGGCGATCTGCTCGAACTCTCGGACCCGGACCATCGCGATCAGGTCGACGTGGCCGGCCACCGAGTAGACCTCGCTGACGCCGGGCAGGTTGGCCAGGTTCTCGGCCACCTCGGGGATCGAGTCGGTGGCACAGTCGATCAGCACGATCGCGGTGATCACGGGACATTTCTCCGTTCGTCGGCGTCGTCGCCCATGCTAGAGGTTTCCCCGGCCCGGGGCCGGTGGTGTGCCGGGGACGGTGAGGGCGGTGCCGGCGCGCACCGCGTCGCGCAGGCGCTCGCCGGGGCCGACGGTGGCGCCGGGCCAGACGACCGCCCGCTCCACGTCGCCGTGGACGACCGCGCCCGCGCCGATCACCGCCGCCCGGCAGCGGCCGGTCACCGTGGCCGTCGGGTCCACCAGGTTGCCGCCGCTGGCGGCGTGCAGGTTGGCCGCCAGGTAGTCGGCCGGCGTGCCGGTGTCGTAGAACGTGCCGGCGTACGGCACGACGGTCAGCACGCCGGCCGCCTCCGCCGGGCGCCAGAGCGCCCGGACGAGGTCGCCGAACCCGACCGGCAGCCCCCGCACCAGCCGCCACGGCAGCAGCGAGAAGCCGGTGAACACGTGGCCGTCGAAGGTGCCCGGTGCGGCCGGGTCGGCGGCGGGCTGGCCGAGCAGGCGTACGGAGTCGCCGTCCCAGTCGCGCAGCAGCGCGGCGATGTCGGGGCCCGGGGGCCGCGCCGGGTCGGCGAGGTAGGCGTCGGCGTTGCCGACCAGGACCCCGCGCCCGGCGATCCACTCCCGCAGGTTCGCCACCCCGCCGGCGGTGCCGAGCGGGTCGCCCGGCTCCACCGAGAGGTGGGCGCGGTCCCCGACGTGCGCGACGACCTGGTCGCCGAGGTAGCAGGCGTTGACGGCGACCCGGTCGGGCCCGACCAGGCCGAGCCCGGCCAGCCGGTGCAGCGCCCGGTCGAGCAGCGGCACGTTGCCCACCGGGCAGAGCGCCTTGGGCAGCCGCTCGGTCAGCGGCCGCAGCCGGGTGCCCTCCCCGGCGGCGAGCACCACCGCGCAGACCCCGGCCCCGCCGGCGTCCCCGGTCGCGCCGTGGCCGGCACGGGCGGCGTCGTCGGCGGCGCGACCGGCGCTCACGGCGTCGTGTCGGGCACCGGTGGCGGGAACTGCCCGGCCAGCGGCCCGATGTCGTAGTACGCGAGCAGCCGGGCCGTCGGCCAGGTCAGCTTGGGCAGGTCGTCCAGCGGGTGCCAGGCGGCCTCGAAGACCTCGGCCCCGTCGACCTTCAGCTCGGTGGTCGACGCAGGCACCTCGGCGGTGAACACGACGTCCACCCAGCCCTTGGCGTGCACCACCGCGTTCGGGACCGCGGGGCTCAGCTGCCGGGGCGAGAGCCGGATGCCGGACTCCTCGTGCAGCTCCCGGGCGGCGCCCACCACCGGTGCCTCGCCCTTCTGCAACAGGCCGGCGGGCAGTCCCCAGCCCCTGCCGGGCGGCTGGCGCAGCAGCAGCAACCGGCCCGCCCCCTCGGCCTCGCTGTCCCGGACCAGGGTGACCGCGCCGACGATGTACTTGGGCACGGCCAGCCGGACCAGGCGACGACGTACCGGCAACGGCAGCCGGTAGAAGACCTGGTAGGCGACGGCCCGGCCGGTGGCGCGCGAGCGGGGGATCATGCGTCCAGGCTAGTGGCCGCGAGGAACGCTCGGACCACCCGGGCCGGAGCGGTCACTGCCGATGGTCCACCAGGTCGATGAGCTGGCGTACGACCGTGTCCGGTTGGATCACCCGGTCGAACACCGCGACCAGCAGGGTCTCCAGGTCGGGGTAGCCGAGTTCCTCCGACAGCCGCAGCAGCGGCAGGTCGCTGGCGAGGCCCCGGTCGTGCTTGCGCAGGGCCAGCCCGATGGTGGCCCGGCCGAGGCGGACCTTGTCGGTGATGGAGATGCCCGGCTCGGTGTGCTCGGCGAACCACCGGCTGATCTGCATCTGCGCCTGGGGGGACTTGACGAAGCCGAGCCACTCCCGGCGGGGACCGCGCGGGGCGACGTCGGCGTCGAAGCCGTTCGCCGCGTCGGTCTCGGTGAAGATCTCCACCACGTCGCCCTCGTCCAGTTCGGAGGAGAGCGGGGCCAGCCGGCCGTTGATCCGCGCCGCGAGACAGTGGTCGCCCCGCTCGGTGCCCAACTCGTACGCGAGGTCGACCGGGGTCGCCCCGGCGGGCAGCACGATCTGTCGCCCGTCGGCGAAGACCTGGACCTGCGCCTCGGCGAGGTCGCAGCGCAGCGATTCGAGGAACTGGGCCGGATCGGCCGTGTCCTGCTCCCAGTCGAGCACCCGGCGCAGCCAGTCGAGCTGCTCCGCGCGGGCCGCGGCCGTGCCGGCGCCGGAGCGCGGGAAGCGGAAGTCGGCGGCGACCCCGTACTCCGCCGAGCGGTGCATCTCCTCGGTGCGGATCAGCACCTCGACGGTGCGGTCCTTCGGCCCGCAGACGGTGGTGTGCAGGGAGCGGTAGAGGTTGTTCTTGGGCGAGGCGATGAAGTCCTTGAACCGGCCGGGGACCGGCCGCCACAGGCCGTGGATCGCGCCGAGGGCCGCGTAACAGTCGGTTGCCGGGCCGTCCACCACGATCGCGATGCGGGGCAGGTCGAAGGGGGCGCTGTGGCCACCGGCCACGGTGTCCTTCCAGATCGAGTAGAGGTGCCGGGGGCGGGGGGTCACCGCCGCGGCCACCCGGCTGCGGCGCAGGGCCGACTTCGCCCGGGTGACCACCTCGCCGAGGTACGCGTCCCAGCCCGGCCGGTCGTGCACGTGCCGGGCGATCCGGGCGTGCTCCTCCGGCTCCAGGTGCAGCAGCACCACGTCGTCGAGCTCGCGCTTGAGCGTCTGGATGCCCAGCCGGTCGCAGAGCGGGACCAGGACCTCCTGCGTCTTGCGGGCGATCCGCTCGCGCGACGCGGCGGACCGGACGCCCAGGGTGCGCATGTTGTGCAGCCGGTCGGCCAGCTTGATGATCAGGACCCGGACGTCCTTGCCGGCCGCGATGATCATCTTGCGGATCGTCTCGGCCTCGGCGGCCTTGCCGTAGAACGCCTTGTCGAACTTGGTCACCCCGTCGACCAGGTGCGCCACCTCCGGCCCGAAGTCCTCCGCGAGGGCCTGGAGGGTGTAGCGGGTGTCCTCCACGGTGTCGTGCAGCAGCGCGGCGACCAGGGTGATGGCGTCCATGCCGATCTCGGCGCAGATCTGGGCCACCGCCAGCGGGTGGGTGATGTAGGGCTCGCCGCTCTTGCGGAACTGCCCGCGGTGCATGTTCTCCGCGATGGTGTAGGCCCGGCGCAGCACGGAGGGCTCGGTGCCGGGGTGAATCGTCCGGTGGGTCCGGACGAGCTGGCTGACCGGGTCGGTGTCGGTGGTGGGCCAGCTCAGCAGCGAGCGCAGCCGGCGGGCCAGCGGCAGCTCGCCCGGTTGGGTCGGCAGGGCGCCCCCCAGGGCGGCGCCGCGTCCGGCGTCGACGTCCACGTGGGACACCTCCTCACCCCGGCTCCACGGCCGCCGACACCCGGCAACCGGGAGCAGGCCCACGAAACGGGCAGGACTGCACTTCTCTAACAGCCTAAGGGAGGCGAGGTAGTCCGATCGGTCACTTGGTCATGGGCGTTCGGTCGAGCTTTGGTGGGACGCGGCGTTCTCGGCCTTGCTCAGCAGGTCGCGGAAGCGGGCCGCGCCGGCCACCGGGGACGCCCAACCGGACGTCATCTCCACCAGCCGGGTCTCCGGTCGTTCCAACCAGGACAGGATGCGTTCGGTCTCCTCGGCCGAGGCGCGCGGGACCGGGCCGTGGCCGGGCAGGACGGTCTCGGCGGTCGCCCGGATCGCGGCGATCGTCGGTCGGGGGTGGACACCGGGGGGTGAGACGCCCGCCCCGGCCAGCCGGCCGTGGCGCACCAGCGCCAGCTCCCAGCCGCCGCGGGCCGCCGGGCGCGCGGCGGCCAGCTCGGCGATCCCGGTCAGCGCCGTCAGCCGCTGCATCCGCACGGTCGCCCGCAGCACCGCCGCGAGCCGGGACCGGGCCACCGCCGCCTCCTCGTAGCGTTGGGCGCCCGAGAGCGCGTCGATCCGGGCGAGCAGGGCGTCGACCACCGGTTGGGGATCGCTGGCGGTGGCGGTGCGGAACGGCGCGACCGCGCGGGCGTCGTACTCCTCCGGGGAGATCCGGTGCTCGCAGGGCGCCGGGCAGCGACCCAGCTCGGCCAGCGCGCAGGCCGGCGTGACCGTGCGCAGCGAGAGCCGGTGGGTGCACTGGCGCAGCGGCACGGCGTCGTGGAAGCCGGCGGCGGCCAGCTCCGCCGCCCGACGCGAGCTGAACGGCCCGAGGTAGGCGGCGTCGCCGGGGGAGATGGCCCGGACCACCGACAGCCGGGGGTACGGCCCGTCGGTCAGCTTCAGCCAGAGCACCCGCTCCGGGAACTTCGACCGCCGGTTGTACGGCGGGGCGTGCGCCCCGATCAGCCGCAGCTCGCGGACCTCCGCCTCCAGCGAGTGGGCGCACTCCAGCGCCTCCACCCGCTCCGCCGCGGCGAGCATCTCGGAGATCCGGGCCCGCTTCTCCGCCGCCGTGAAGTAGCTGCGCACCCGGGTGGCGATGTCGCCGGAGGTGCCGACGTAGAGCGGCCGGTCGTCGGCGGCCCGGAAGATGTAGACCCCCGGCGCCTTCGGCAGCCCCTCGGCCAGGTGCCGCTTGCGTCGCTGGGTGGGGGTGACCGCACGGGCGAACTCGATGGCGTCGCCGACGGTGTCGACCCGGTGCCCGGCCAGGCGGGCGATCAGCCCGTGCAGCACGTCGACGGTGGCCTTGGCGTCGTCCAGCGCCCGGTGGGTCGGCTGGGTGGCGGTGCGGAAGTAGGCCGCGAGGGTGCCGAGCTTGCGGTTGGGCACCTCGTCGCGGGTCAGCACCCGGCGGGCCAGCGCGGCGGTGTCGAGCACCCGCGGGTTGGGCCAGCGGTAGCCGTGCTTCGCGCACGCGGCCTTGAGGAAGCCCACGTCGTAGGGGGCGTTGTGGGCGACCAGCACGGCGTCGGTGATGAACTCCAGGAAGCTCGGCAGCACCTGCTCGATCGGCGGGGCCGGCACCAGCATGGCCTGGGTGATGCCGGTGAGCACGGTGATGAACGGCGGGATGGGCACGCCCGGGTTGACCAGGGTGGCCAGCACGCCCAGCTCCTCGCCGCCGCGCACCTTCACCGCGCCGATCTCGGTGATCCCGCCGCCGTCCGGCGCGCCGCCGGTGGTCTCCAGGTCGACCACCACGAACGTCGTCGCGTACAGCGGCAGCGCCGGGTCGATCCCGCCCGCGCCCGGGTCGAAACCGGCCAGCGGCTCCTGGACGTACTCGGTCTCTGCCATCGGCGGCACGCTAGCGGTCCGGTCCGACACTCCCGTCCCATCGGCACCAGACGTCACCACCGGTCTAGGATGAGAGATCGGCTCACTCACCGGGCGGTGGGCCCGGTCGCGGTGGGAGACTTGCCACATGCCCCTCACCGAGCCGCACGACGACCGCCTCCGGCAGGAGGATCCGGTCGACGCTGCGCGCGACGCCGGTGAGGGCGCCCCCGACGAGGCCGGCCAGCCCGCGGCCACCGAGCCGGCGGCGTCCGAGCTTGCGGCGGAGGTGTCCGAGCCCGAGCCTGCGGCCTCGCCCGAGCCTGCGGCCTTGCCCGCGGCTGCGGCGGAGGCCTCCGAGCCCGGGGCGGCGGTGTCCGAGCCGGAGCCCGTGCTGCCCGAGCCGGTCCGGCAGCGCATCGTGGCGCTCACCGCGACGGTGCTGCCCGGGCTGCCCGCCGACGAGGTGCCGGTGCCGCTGCGCCGGGTCGCCAAGTTCGCCCCCAACCGCCGGGCGCGGCTCGGCGCCCCCGCGATCGCCGCCCAGCTCACCGCGGACCCGCTGTTCCGCCAGCGGATCACCGCCCGGGTCCTCGCCGACAGCGGCGACCTGGGCGCCGCGGTGCTGGAGGGCACCGCGCCGGCCGCCGCCGACCCGGTCGAGGTGGCCGCGCTGGCCTACCTGGCCCGGCCCCGGGGCTGGCGGGACCTGATCGAGGCCAGCGGCGCGGCGGTCCGCGCCGAGGCCGACAGCGCGGTGGTCGCCGAGCTGGTCCGCGAGGCCGAGCAGCGGGCCACCCGCGCCGAGCACGACCGGGCGGTGGCCCGGGTGGAGGCGGAGAAGCTCCGCGACGAGCTGGCCCGGGTCCGCGAGGAGCTCGGCCAGCTGCGCGAGGAGGGCCGGCAGCTGACCCGGTCGCTGCGCGAGACGCAGGCCCGCGAGCGCAAGGCCACGGAGCTGCTCGCCACCGAGCGGGGCCGGGCCGCCCGGGCGGCGGCGGACGCCGACGCCGAGCTGCGCCGGGTCCGGGCCCGGCTGGCCGAGGCCGAGGCGGCGGCGGGGGTCGCCCGGGCCAGCGCCAAGGAGGCCCGCTCGGTCGACGACGCCCGGCTCTGGCTGCTGCTGGAGACCATCGGGCAGGCCGCCGTCGGGCTGCGCCGCGAGCTGGCGCTCGATCCGGTCGACAAGCTGCCCGCGGACTTCGTGGCCGACGCCTTCGCCGACCAGTCCGGCACCACGGCGGCCGGCACCGCCGCCCGGGCCCGGGACACCGACGACCCGGCCCGCCTCGACCAGCTGCTCGCCCTGCCCCGGGCGCACCTCGTGGTCGACGGCTACAACGTGACCAAGCGCGGCTTCGGCGAGATGTCCCTGGAGCAGCAGCGCAAGCGGCTGATCACCGGCCTGGGCGGGATCGCCGCGCAGACCGGCGACGAGGTCACGGTGGTCTTCGACGGCGCCGAGCGGATGCACGGGCTGCCGCCCTCGCCGCGCGGCGTGCGGGTGCTCTTCTCCCGCAAGGGGGAGACCGCCGACGAGCTGATCCGGCGCCTGGTGCGCGCCGAGCCGTCGGGCCGGCCGGTGGTGGTGGTCTCCTCGGACCGCGAGGTCGCCGACGGCGTACGCCGGCACGGCGCGTACCCGCTCGGCGCCGACTCGCTGCTGCGCCGGCTCTCCCGGTCCTGATCGGGGCGCTTGATCGCTTTCGGGCCGTCCGCGACCCGGTTGTCCCTTTTCTGTCGTACCCCGGGCCTAACGTCGTGGTGACCGATGGTGGTCGGGCGGCGACGGAGGTCCCGCCCGCCGCCGCAGCGCATCAGGAGGCGAGATGCTCATCGACTGCGACGGGTGCGGTGCCCGGGGCGACGGCTGCGCCGACTGCCTGGTGACCGCGCTGTTCGACGATTCCTCCCCGGCCGCCGGGCTGGGCGGCCCCGAGGCCCGGGCGATCGAGGTGTTCGCCCGGGCCGGGTTCGAGGTGGAGGTGCTGCCCGCGCCCCGGCCGGCCGGGCGGCTCACCCGACGCCGCCGCGTCGCGTGACGGGCCGTGGCCGCCGCCCGACGGCAGGCACGCCGAGGACGAGGAGAGCCGCCCCCGACGGCGCCCGTTCCCCGGGCGGTGGCTCGGGGAACGGGCGCCGGGGGACGACGGTCAGCGGGACGGGTCGCGGTTGAACAGCTTCTTCGCCCAGAGGTAGCCGACCAGCGCGATGGCGGCGCACCAGGCCACCGCGAGGGCGGCGTTCGTCCCCACCGGCCCGCCGGTCAACAGGCCGCGCAGGGTCTCGATGATGGGGGTGAAGGGCTGGTGCTCGGCGAACTGCCGCAGCCCGTCGGGCATCGAGTCGGTGGGCACGAACCCGCTGCCGATGAAGGGCAGGTAGGTCAGCGGCATGGGGAGGTTGCTCGCCGTCTCGACGCTCTTGGAGACCAGCCCCAGCGCGACCGAGAGCCAGGTGAACGCGAAGGCGGTCATGACCAGCACGCCGGCGGCCGCCAGCCAGGCCGGCGCGTCCGTGGTGGGCCGGAACCCGATCGACAGGGCGACCCCGGTGACCACCGCCAGGCTGAGCACGGTCTGCACCATGCTGCCCAGCACGTGGCCGGTCAGCACCGACGCCCGGGCGATCGCCATGGTCCGGAACCGGGCGATGATGCCCTCGGTCATGTCCATCGCGACCGACACCGCCGTCCCGGTGGCGGCCAGGCCGGCGGTTATCAGCAGGATCCCCGGGGTGACGTAGTTGACGTAGTCGCCCCGGTCGCCCGCACCGCCGCCCAGCCCGGCGCCGAGGGTCGCGCCGAAGACGTAGACGAACAACAGCAGCAGCATGATGGGCATGCCGACGAGCAGCACCGTCATCGACGGGTAGCGGACCCAGCGGCGCAGGCTGCGGCGCAGCATCGTGCCGGAGTCGCGTACGGCGTACGTCAGGGTGCTCATCGGGGGGTTCCCTCCTTCTCGGGCCGGCCGGTGAGGGCCAGGAAGACGTCGTCGAGGTCGGGCGTGTGCACCGACAGCGACTCCACGGCGATCGACTGGCTGTCCAGCACGTCGAGCAGGTCACGCAGCGACCGGACACCGCCGTCGCCGGGCACGTGCAGGGTGAGCTCGGCGGCGTCGCGGGACTGCTCGGGCAGCACCCTCACGGCCGTGTCGAACGCGGCCCGGTCGGCGAAACGCAGGCTGACGTGCCCGCCGGGCACGAGCCGCTTGAGTTCCGCCGCGCTGCCCTCCGCCACCAGGCGACCGTGGTCGAGCACGGCGATCCGGTCGGCGAGCTGGTCCGCCTCCTCCAGGTACTGGGTGGTGAGGAAGATGGTGACGCCGTCGGCCACCAGGTCCCGGACGATCTGCCACATGGCCTGCCGGCTGCGCGGGTCGAGCCCGGTGGTGGGCTCGTCGAGGAAGACGACGCGGGGGCGGCCGACCAGTCCCATCGCCAGGTCGAGTCGCCGGCGCATCCCGCCGGAGTAGTTGGCGGCGGGCTTGCCGGCCGCCTCGGTCAGGTCGAACATCCTGAGCAGGCCCCGCGCACGCTGCCGCCCCTCGGCCCGGGGCAGGTGGTGCAGGTCGGCCATGAGCCGCAGGTTCTCCTCGCCGGTGAGCAGTCCGTCGACGGCGGAGAACTGGCCGGTCACGCCGATCGCGGCGCGTACCGCGTCGGGCTCCCGGGCGACATCGTGACCGGCGACCCGCGCCTCGCCGGAGTCGGCGCCGATCAGGGTGGACAGGATCTGCACGGTGGTGGTCTTGCCGGCGCCGTTGGGGCCGAGCAGGGCGAAGATCGTCCCCGCGGCGACGGTGAGGTCGATCCCGTCGAGCACCACGTGCTCGCCGAAGGACTTCCGGAGGGCGGCGACCGAGATGGCCGCCGGGGCCGGGCTGGGTGGCATGTCTTCTCCTTCACGCCGGCCGTCGGGCCGGTCGAGGGCCCGACCGGCGGTCGGGCCGGTCGGGGGAACGGGGGTCAGCAGCGGCGGATCACGATGTCGCCGAAGGAGGTCCGGGCGGTCACCCGCACGGCGCCCTCGGGCTTCCCGGACGGTTCGTACGCCTCGAGGTGGTTGTCCACGCGGCCGAACTGGGTGTGCAGGTCGAGCAGGGCGGCGGTGCCGGAGCGGACGCCGATGTCGAGTCCGCCGGTCGCGGTGCGGACCGACACCGCGCCCGCCGAGACCTCGCCGATCCGGATGTCGCCGTTGGCGGTGGTGGCGGTGACCGGGCCGTGCGCGCGCTCGACGGTGGTCTCGCCGTTGGCCGTCTTCACCCGCACCTCGCCGGTGACCGTGCCGAGCCAGCTGTCGCCGTTGCTGTTCCTGACCACCGCGTCGCCGTCGACCTGCTGCACCCGGATCCGGCCCGTTCCGGTGCTGATCCGGGCCGGGCCGGCCACGTGCTCGACGCGGACGCCGCCGGCGGAGGTGTCGAGGTCCACGTCGGCGGTGCGGTCCAGGTCGATGTCGCCGGTCGCGGTCCGGATCCGGCAGCTGCCGAGCCGGCCGCTGCCGTGGAACGCCGCCACGGAGGCGTCGCCGTGCAGGTGCGAGCCGGTGGGCAGCCCGATCGTCACGTCGACCGAGCCGGGCTTGCCGAACAGCCCGAACCCGCGCTGCCGGGGCGACTTGACCAGGAGCCGGCCGTCGGCGTACTCCACCCGGGTCTGTTCGGCGGCGCGGACGTCCGCTTCGGCGGCGGCGTCGCTCGGGCGGACCTCGACGGTCGTGTCGGTGCGGTCGGTGGCCGTGACGTGGACGTCACCGACGACCAGGTCGACGGTCGCCGAGATCGGAGCGGGGGTGTCGAATGTGGGCACGACGCGGTCCCTTCTGACGAGTGGATGTCCCGGGCCGGGACGGAGGCGGTGCAGGAGCGGATCGGTGGCGGGCCGCTCAGCGGGCCCAGCCGGTGAAGCGCTCGCCGCTGCGGGCGGCGCGTCGCTGCGGTTGCCGGGCCGTAGGGGTGCCCGCCACGGCGGCGGTGGCCGCCCGGACGAGCCAGGCGTTGACCGAGAGGCCCTCGCGGGCGGCGGCCTCCTCGATGCGGCCCTTCAGGTGCTCGGAGAGGCGGAAGCTGATCCGCGAGGTGGTGCCCTCCTCGCCCTCCGTCGCCGGCGGCACGGCCGGCTCGGCGGCCTCCGGCTCGCCCGCGGACTCCGGACCGGTCGGCGGTGGCGTCACGACGAAGCTCGGCTGGCGCCCGCGCAGGCGCAGCTCGACCGACCCGGGTGCCAGGTCGCGGGTGATCTCGGCCGCCGCCGCGGTCAGCGCGTCCAGTAGCGCCAGCCGGAGCGCCGACTCGAGCGGCCCCGCCAGTCGTTCGGCGAGGGCGCGGGCCTCGTCGCCGCCGAGTTCGGCGACGCCGGCCAGTTCCTGCCGGAGGTTGTCGACATACGACGTCAGGTCCATGACGCCACTATGGCATCAGAATGACGTCATAGCAAGCCCTCGTGGCTCCGATTGGCGTCATGGTGGCGACAGGTGACGTCAGGAGGGGCGGAGCGGTCGCCGGGACGGCGGCGGCCGGCACCGCGCGGGCGGCGGCGCGGCGGGCAATAGGATGGGCGGTCACGGCGGAGGGAGCGGCGGCATGACGCGGGTACGGCGTGGTGGCGACAGCCCGGCCGCGGTCGGCGGCGACGCGGGCCACCGGCGGCTGGGCGCGGCACGCCCCGCGCGCCTCCATCCGGCACCGGGCGGGCCGCGGTGAGCCCGCGCGGCTGGGCGCTGCTGACCCTCGCCGGGCTGACCCTCGCCCTTCTCGTCGCGGCGGCGCTGCTGATCCCGTGGCACCGGCCGCCGGCCCCCCGGGCAGACCAGCTCGCCGCGCTGGGCGACCTCCCCGCCGACCAGGTGGCCCGCAGCCGGGAGTTCCGTTCCGCGCTGCGCCCCGCCGGCTGGGCCGCGATCGCGATCGGCCTGCTGGTGGCCCTGCTGCTCGGCCTGACCCCGCTGGGCAGCCGGCTCGTCGAGCTGGCCGGCCGCCCGTTCGGCGGCCACTGGGCCGCCCAGGCCGTCCTCGGCGGGCTCGCCGTGGTGCTCGTCGCCGACCTGGTGACCTTCCCGTTCGCCGCATGGCGGCAGGCCGTGCTCACCCGTTACGAGCTGAGCACCAACGGCTGGAGCGGCTGGGCGGCCGACCTGCTCAAGTCGTACGCGGTCAGCGCGGTGATCGGCGCGGTGGCGCTGCTCGGCTTCTACACCGTCATCCGGCTGTCGCCGCGCTGGTGGTGGGCGTTCGGCGCGGCCGGCGCGGCGACCCTGGTGGTGCTGCTCTCCTTCGTGCTGCCGGTGCTCGTGGAGCCGGTCTTCAACCGGTTCACCCCGCTGGAGCAGGGACCGCTGCGCACCCAGCTGATGCAGATGGCGGCCCGCGACGGCGTCCCGGTGCGCGACGTGCTGGTCGCCGACGCGTCGCGACGCACCCGGGCGGTCAACGCGTACGTCTCGGGGCTCGGGCCGACCCGGCGGGTGGTGGTCTACGACACGCTGCTGCGCGAGGCGACGCCGGCCGAGGCGACCGCCGTGGTGGCGCACGAGCTGGGGCACGCCAAGGACCGGGACGTCGCCGTCGGCACGCTGACCGGGGCGCTGGGCGCCGCCGCCGCGGTGGTCGCGCTCTACCTGCTCGGCTCCTCCGGCCCGCTGCTGCGGCTGGCCGGCGTCGACTCCGTCGCCCAGCCGCGCGCGTTCTCCCTGCTGGTCGCCCTGGTGACGGTGGCCGGGCTGGTCTGGGCGCCGGCGCAGGCGCTGATGTCGCGGCGGGTGGAGGCGCGCGCCGACGCGCACGCGCTCGCGTTGACCGGCGACCCGGCCGCCTTCGAGGCGATGCAGCGGCGGCTCGCCGGCATCAACCTCGCCGACCCGGATCCACCACGCTGGGAGTACCTCTACTCCGCCACGCACCCGTCCACGGTCGAGCGGATGGCCGCCGCCCGCGCCCACGCCAGGGAGGCCGGCCGATGAGCCGCACGCTGCTGATCACCAACGACTTCCCGCCCCGCCCCGGCGGGATCCAGTCCTTCGTGCACAACCTCGCGGTGCGCCAGCCCGCCGGGTCCGTGGTCGTCTACGCCTCGACGTGGCGGGGCGCGGAGAAGTTCGACGCCGACCAGCCGTTCGAGGTGGTCCGGGACCGCACCCGGGTGCTGCTGCCCACCCCGCGCGTGGCCCGCCGGGCCGCCCGCCTGGCGCGCGCGTACGACTGCGACACGGTGTGGTTCGGCGCGGCGGCGCCCCTGGGCCTGCTCGCCGCGGGCCTGCGCCGCCGGACGGGCATCCGCCGGGCGGTGGCGCAGACCCACGGGCACGAGGTCGGCTGGGCCGCGCTGCCGGCCGCCCGGGCCGCGCTGCGGCGCATCGGGCGCGGCGTCGACGTGACGACCTACCTGGGCGAGTACACCCGGGTGCGGCTGGAGCGGGCACTGCACGGGGTGACCGAGCTGCACCGGCTCGCCCCCGGGGTGGACGTGGACGCCTACCACCCGTCGGTCGACGGCGAACCGGTCCGGCTCCGGCTCGGGCTGGCCGACCGCCCGGTGGTGGTCTGCGTGTCCCGGCTGGTGCCCCGCAAGGGGCAGGACATGCTGATCCGGGCGCTGCCCGAGATCCGTCGCCGGGTCCCCGACGCCGCGCTCCTGGTGGTCGGGGGCGGGCCCTACCGGGCCACGCTGGAGAAGCTGGCCCGGCAGGCGGGCGTCGAGCGGGACGTGGTCTTCACCGGCTCGGTGCCGTCGGCCGAGCTGCCGGCCCACTACGCCGCCGGCGACGTCTACGCCATGCCCTGCCGTACCCGCAACCGGGGGCTGGACGTCGAGGGGCTCGGGATCGTCTACCTGGAGGCCTCCGCGACCGGCCTGCCGGTGGTCGCCGGCGACTCCGGCGGGGCGCCGGACGCGGTGCGCGAGGGCGAGACGGGGTTCGTGGTCCGGGGCCGGGACGTCGCCCAGCTCGCCGACCGGGTGGCCACGCTGCTCGCCGACCGGGACCTGGCCCGCCAGTTCGGCGCGGCCGGTCGCGCGTGGGTGGAGCGGGAGTGGCGCTGGGAGGCGCAGGCGCAGCGGATGGCCGCCCTGCTCGCCGGCTGACATCGTCCTGCGTGGCCGGGTGGAAGTAGCCCCCGCCGGCGGCGGGCGAGGGGTCAGCGCAGGCGGGCCAGGACGCGCTCGGCGGAGTCCGGGCGGCCGAAGTGCCAGCCCTGGCCGGCGTCGCAGCCGATCGCCCGCAGCCGCTCCGCCTGCCCGGCCGTCTCCACGCCCTCGGCGGTGACGGTCAGGTCCAGCGCGTGCGCCAGGGAGACGAGCGAGGCCAGGATCCGCTCGTCGGCCCGGGCCTCCGGTGCCCGCAGGCCGGCCACGAACTGCCCGGCGACCTTCAGCTCGGTCACCGGCAGGTCCCGCAGGTACGCCAGGTTGCAGTAGCCGGTGCCGAAGTCGTCGATGGCGATCCGGACGCCGAGGTCGGCGAGCGCCCGCAGCGCCCGGACCGGCTCCTCGGCGGTGCTCATCATGGTGCTCTCGGTGATCTCCAGTTGGAGCCGCTCCGGCGACAGCCCGGTGTGCCGCAGCAGCGCGCGTACCTCCTGGACGAGGCCCGCGCGGCGCACCTGCCGCACGGCCAGGTTGACGCTGACGAACGGGGCCGGCCCGGCGTCGACGGACCAGCTCTCGGCCTGCCGGCACGCCTCGGCCAGCACCCACCCGCCCAGCGGGACGATCAGCCCGGTCTCCTCGGCCAGCCCGATGAAGCTGTCGGGCCGCAGGACGCCCAGCTGCGGGTGCCGCCAGCGCACCAGGGCCTCCATGCCCAGCACCCGGCCGTCGCGCAGCGACGTCAGCGGCTGGAAGTCGAGATAGAACTCGCCCCGCTCCAGCGCCGCGGGGATGGCCGCGGAGAGCGCGTACCGGGCCAGGTCCTGGCGGTCCCGGTCGGCGTCGTAGAGCGCCCAGCGGTCGCCACCGGCGGCCTTCGCCCAGTGCAGCGTGCTGTCGGCCGCCCGCATCAGGTCACCGGGGGAGGCGCCGGCCACCTCCCGCTCGACGATGCCGATGCTCGCCGAGACGCTCAGCTCGTGCCCGTCCACCAGCACCGGCTCGCGTACCGCCGCGAGTGCGGCCTCGGCCACGGCGACGGCGTCGTCGGTGCCGGTGGTGCCCTCGACCAGGACGACGAACTCGTCCCCGCCGAGCCGGGCGACCAGGTGCCCGTCGAGGGCCCGGCGGAGCCGGTCCGCCACGGCCACCAGCAGCCCGTCGCCGACCTGGTGCCCGTGCGAGTCGTTGACCACCTTGAACCGGTCGAGGTCGAGGAAGCAGACACCGAGGCGCGCCGTGCCCCCGGTGGGGGAGTCGATGGCTGCGCGGAGGCGCTCCGTCAACAGCGTCCGGTTGGGCAGGTCGGTCAGCGGGTCGTGGGTGGCCTGGTGGCGGAAGCGCGCCTCGCTGCTGCGCAGCGCCCGCTCCGCCTCCGCCCGGGCGGTCATCGCGGCCCGGCGGATCGTCTCCTGCTCGTCCAGCGTCCGGTCCCGCAGCGCGCGGGCGTATCCGGTGGTCACGGCGGCCAGCAGCCGGGCCAGCCGGTCCTCGACCTCCTCCTCGACCAGCCCGAGGTCGCGGGCCAGCCGGAGCTGGACGACCTCGACCGTACGGCCCAGCGCCTCGGCCGAGGCGATGTGGGCGGCCACCAGTTCGGTGCCGACCCGGTGCCCCACCCGCAGGTCGATCGGCTCGGCCAGCAGCGCCGCCGCCAGCTCCTCGGTGAGGCGTTGCAGCAGGGCCTCGAGCTGGGCCTGGGTCATCGGCAGGTAACTGGTGCCGGAGACGGCCTTGGCCCACGCCCGGGCGAACGTCCCCGGGCGGGACGGGTGCCCCACGGTGGTGCCGGTCGGGGCGACCGCGGTCGCCCCGGGTGGCTCATCCACCGAGTCGCCCGACGCCGCCGATGAAGGCCGCCCGCTCGGCGTCCTCGGCGCTGTCGGGGGACTCCGGGCGCCACTGCGGCACCCAGACCACGCCGGGGTCGACCAGTTCGAAACCGTCGAAGAGGGCGGTCAGCTCGCCGCGGCTGCGGATCCACAGCGGGTTGTCGGTCCGCCGGTAGACCCGCTCGGCGTCGGCGCGCTCGTCGTCGCCACGGCCGTCGCCGCTGGCCTGCGAGAGCACCAGGTAGCTGCCCGGCGCGAGCGCCTCGCGCAGCGTCCGCAGCAGTTCGGCCGGCCGGTCGTCGTCCGGGACGAAGTGCAGCACCGCCACGATCATCACGGCGATCGGCTGGTCGAAGTCGAGCAGCCGGCGGACGTCGGGGTGGGCGATGATGCGCTCGGGGTGGCGCAGGTCCTCCTGCACCACCACGGCGCGGTCGTTGCCCTCCAGGATCTCCCGGCTGTGGGCCACCGCCACCGGATCCACGTCGACGTAGACCACCCGGGCGTCGGGGGCGTCGCGCTGGGCGATCTCGTGCACGTTGCCGACCGTCGGGATGCCCGAGCCGACGTCCAGGAACTGCCGGACGCCGGCGTCGAGGAGGAACTGCACCGCGCGGCGCAGGAACGCCCGGTTCGCCTGCGCCATCAGCGGGGCCTCCGGCACCGCCGCCACCATCGCCTGGGCCGCCGCCCGGTCGACCGCGAAGTTGTGCGAGCCGCCGAGGTAGTAGTCGTACATGCGGGCCACGCTGGGGCGCTCGATGTCGATCTCGTCGGGTGCCCAGTCCGGCCGCTGCATGCGTTCACCCCTCCTGTCGGCGCGCGGGACACCGTTGCCCGCGCCGGTATTCTGCCGGCTTGTCGCCCGCGAGACCATAGCGCGCCGCGAACCCTTCGCCGCCGCCGCTCGATGCGACGACGACGGGCCCGCGCCGCCCGTCGGCGGTCGCGGACCCGTCGGTGCTACGTCGTCGGGCTCCCGGCGGGAGCCGGTCAGAACTTCGGGGCGTCGGGAGCCTCGAGCAGACCGAGCCGCAGCGCGGTCATCAGCGCCTGGGCCCGGTTGGCCGCGCCCAGCTTCTCGTAGAGCTTCGAGATGTGCGTCTTGGCGGTGGACTCGCTGACGAAGAGCTGCTTGGCGATGCCCGCCACGCTCATCCCGTCGGCGAGCAGCCGCAGCACCTGGCCCTCGCGGGGCGAGAGCTGCGGCCCGGACGGGGCCAGCCGGCGCTTCATCGCCTCGGCCAGGTCGGCGGCCGTGAAGGCGCTGGGGGAGGAGGCGGCGTGCCGCGCGGCGGCGACCACCTCGTCGGCCGGGGCGGTCTTCGGCACGAAGGCGCTGGCCCCGGCCTCCAGGGCGCCGAAGAGCTGGTCGTCGCCGGCGTACATGGTGAGCACGACGATGCCCATCGAGGCGCTCGACTTGCGCAGCGCCCGGGTGGCCTCCAGGCCGCTGCCGTCGGGCAGCCGCAGGTCCATGATCACCACGTCCGGCTGCAGCGCACCGGCCTGGCGTACGCCCTCCGCCGCCGTGGCGGCCTCCCCGACGACCTCGAACTGCCGGTCGCGCTCGAACGCGTGCCGCAGGCCCTTGCGGATCAGGTCGTGATCGTCGACAAGGAGGACCTTGGTACGGGTGGCCGGTGTCGGACTTGTGGTCATCCTCGGGTTACTCCCCTTCTGCTGCCGCTGCGCTACCGCGCACGTTATCGCGCCGGGGCGAGGAGCCGAGCACCACCGCCACGGTCGTGCCGCTCGGTTGCCGCGGCCTGATCTCCAACCGGCCTCGGATACGTTCCGCCCTCTCGGCCATGATCGCAAGACCGTAGTGCCCGTCGGAACGCTGGTCAGCGATCCCCTGACCGTCATCCGACACTTCGATCTGCGCGTACGGCGGGTCGACCTCACAGGTGACCCAGAGATTAGACGCGCCCGCGTGCTTGCGCGCGTTGGTGACCGCCTCCTGGGCGATGCGCAGCAGCTCGGCCTCGGTGGCGGCGGGCAGCCGGGCGGTGGACTCGTCCAGGGACAGGTGCACCCGCAGCCCGCCGGAGGCGCCGACCGTGCGGGCGTACTCGGCGATCGCGGCGGCCAGGCCGCCGTGCCGGTCCACCTCGCTGCGCAGCTCGAAGAGGCTCAGCCGCAGCTCGGTGATCACCCGGGTCACCTCGCCGCGCAGCGTGCGCAGCGCCTCGGCGGTCTCCTGCGGGTCCTCGTCGACGTACGCCAGGGCGTTGTCGATGCCGTAGCCGACCATCACCAGCTCCTGCGCCACCCCGTCGTGGATCTCCCGGGCCAGCCGCTGGCGTTCCTCGTTGGTGGCCAGCGAGCGGACCTCGTCGAAGAGCAGCGCCGCCTCCAGCCGCAGCGCGGCCGGCCGGGTCAGCCCGGTCACCCGGGACACCACCGGCGGCGGGTACGCCTGCGCCGCGTCGGCCTCCAGCACCACCAGCCCGACGGTGCGCACCCCGGCCACCAGCGGCACGATCAGGGCGGAGACGTCACCGCCACGGTGCGACCGGGCCTGCGACCGGGCGGCGGTGTGCGGCTGCTGGCTGGCCCACGCGTCGGCGATGGCCGAGTCCGCGTCCAGCGTCGTCTCCCAGTCGACCCGTTCCACGCCCACCTGGGCGAGCACCACCAGCCGGCCGCCGCCGCTGGCCGACAGCACGGCCGCCCGGTCGGCCCGGGCCACCGTGCGCAGCTCCTCCAGCAGGTGCTCGGAGATGCCGCCCGGGTCCAGGGTGGCCCCGGGCAGCTGCCGGGCCACCGTGCGCAGCTGGGTGAGCAGCCGGGTCGCCTCGGCGTACGGCTGGGGCTTGCCCTCGTTGCGGACCTGCATGACGCGGTGCAGGGTGCTGGCGGCGGTGAGGCCGAGCCCGGCCAGGATCAGCCACTGGGCGCAGACGGCGAGGTAGCCGAGCTCGGCGATCTGCCGGTCGCCGTCGACCTCGGTGAGCGCACCGGACACCAGCAGGGTGGCCGCGGCGACCGCGAGCAGGGCGACACCCTCGCGGAACCGGCGGCGCAGCGCCGTGACGGTCACCGGGACCGCCAGGTAGGGCAGCACCGCCGAGGCGCCCAGCCCGCCGACGTCCCCGCCGATGGTGGACACGGCGGCGACCTGGCTCGCGGCCAGCCCCAGCACCACCACCTCGGCCACCCGGCTGAGCGGGCCGATCGGCCGGTGCTCGGGCGCCAGCAGGGCGGGCAGCCCGGCGACCGCCAGCAGCGCGATCCACCAGAGCTGGCCGGGGTCGTGCGTGGCGAACAGGGTCAGGACGGCGACGAGCGCCAGCATGACCACGCGCGCGGCGGCGGCGAGGGGATGCGGCTGGGGCCGGGGGAGCGTCGAGGCGGGCACGTGACGGATGGTAGTCAGCCTCGGTAGATGTCGGCGATCTCCGCCGCGTACGACGTGTGCACCACCTGCCGCTTGACCTTCAGCGACGGGGTCAGCTCGCCGGTCGCCTCGGTGAAGTCGTGGGGCAGGATCCGGAACACCTTGATCGCCTCGGCCTTCGAGACCGCCTGGTTGGCGGCGTCGACGGCGCCCTGGATCTCGGCGCGCAGCCCCTCGTGGTCGCGCAGCTTCTCGACGGGGGTGTCCTCCGGCAGGCCGGCCGAGGCGAGCCAGCGCGGCAGCGCCTCCTCGTCGATGGTGACCAGCGCGGCGATGAACGGCGCCCGGTCGCCGACCACCACGCACTGGCTGACCAGCGGGTGGGCCCGGACCTGGTCCTCCAGCACGGCCGGGGCGACGTTCTTGCCGCCGGCCGTCACGATGATCTCCTTCTTCCGGCCGGTGATGCTGAGGAAGCCGTCGTCGTCGAGCTGCCCCAGGTCGCCGGTGCGGAACCAGCCGTCCGCGCTGAGCGCCTCGGCGGTCGCCGCCTCGTTGCGCCAGTAGCCCTGGAAGATCAGGTCGCCGGAGATCAGGATCTCGCCGTCGTCGTCGATCCGGATGGTGACCCCCGGCAGCGGCCGGCCGACCGAGCCGATCCGGGTGGCGTCGGGCAGGTTCGCGGAGGCGGCGGGGGAGGTCTCGGTCAGGCCGTAGCCCTCGCACACGTTCACGCCGATGCCGCGGAAGAAGTGGCCCAGCCGGGCGCCGAGCGGGGCGCCGCCGGAGATGGCGTCCCGGCACCGTCCGCCGAGCGCCGCCCGCAGCTTGCGGTAGACCAGCTTGTCGAAGAGCGCGTGCTGGGCGCGCAGCGCCAGGCCGGGACCGCCGCGGGTCTCCAGCGCCTCGCTGTACGCGATGGCGACCTGCTCCGCGCGGGCGAAGATCCGGCCCTTGCCGTCGGCCTCGGCCTTCTGCTTGGCGCCGTTGTAGACCTTCTCGAAGACCCGCGGGACCGAGAGCACGAAGGTGGGGCGGAACTCCTGCAGCTCGGCAACCAGGTTCTTGGGGTCCGCGCAGTGCCGCATGGTGGCCCGCGCCTGCACCACGCCGATTTGGATGAGCCGGGCGAAGGCGTGCGCCAGCGGGAGGAAGAGCAGGGTCGAGGCGCCCCGCCCGAACAGGTTCGGCAGCACCGGCACCGCGTTGGCGATGTCGGCGTACATGTTGCGGTGGGTCAGCACGCAGCCCTTGGGGCGGCCGGTGGTGCCGCTGGTGTAGATGATGGTGGCGAGGTCGTCGGCGCGGACGGCGGCCCGCCGCCGGTCGATCTCCGCCGGGTCGACCGACGCGCCGGAGCGGACCAGCTCGGCCACGGCGTCCAGCTCGATCTGCCAGACGTCGCGCAGGTCGGGCAGGCGGTCCCGGACGCCGGCGATGAGGGTGGCGTGCGCGTTGCTCTCCACCACGCAGGCCACCGCGCCGGAGTCGGACAGGATCCAGGCGGCCTGGTCGGCGCTGGAGGTCTCGTAGACCGGCACGGTGACCGCGCCGGCGGCCCAGATCGCGTAGTCCAGCAGGGTCCACTCGTAGCGCGTGCGGCTCATCAGGCCGACCCGGTCGCCGGGCTGGACGCCGGCGGCGACCAGGCCCCTGGCCGCCGCGACGACCTCGTCGCGGAACTGCCGGCACGTGACGTCGGCCCAGGCGCCGCCGGCGGGGCGGACGAACTGGACCTCGTCCGGGGCGACCTCGGCGTTGTCCCAGACCGGGTCGGTGAGGTTGGCCGCGTCGCCGACGGTGACGATCGGCGGGACGGAGAACTCGCGCACCTGCACTCCCTCGTGCTCACTGGCCGGGCGGGCCGCCACCACTGGTCGGCTCCGTCGAACCTACCCGCCCCGGCGCCGGGGGTGAAAAGGCAGGTCGCCCAGGCTGCCCGCGGCCCGCCGCCGGACGTGCGATCCGGCGTGCCGGGGGCGGCGCGGCGTGCGCGCCGCCGGTGCCGGGTAGCCTCCCCCCATGGCGGACACCTCCACCCAGTCGATCGTCATCGGCGCGTCACCGGAGCAGGTGGCGGCGGTCATCTGCGACTTCCCGAGCTACCCCGAGTGGACCGAGGCGGTGCGACGGGTGGAGGTGATCGAGGAGTACGAGGACGGTTACGCCAGCCAGGTCCGGTTCACCATCGACGCCGGCGTGATGGCCGACGAGTACGTGCTGGCCTACGAGTACGCCGAGGACCTCTCCCGCATCGAGTGGCACCTGGTGGCGCCCTCGAAGATGCAGAAGTTCCAGCGCGGCTCGTACGACCTGGACGGCAACCCGGACGGCGGCACGACGGTGACCTACACCCTGGCGGTCGAGCTCTCCGTCGGGATGCTCGGCATGTTCCGCCGCAAGGCCGAAAAAATGATCATGGATACGGCGTTGAAGCAGCTCAAGCGCCGGGTAGAAGCATCCGGTGCGGGGCAGTGACGCCTCCGGCGGCAGGGTAGGGGAGCCGAACGTGGGTGCAACGGATCCGGGTTCGGCCCGGGAAGAGGCCGAACGTCTGGTCGCCACGGCGCTGGCCGCCGCCCGGCTGGCCGCGGCCGGCTCGAAGGGCGGTCAGTGGGGTCCGCTCGGTGGGATCGTGTCGAGTGTCCTCGGTCACAGCGGCAGCCCGGGCGGGTCGGCCGGGCCGACCGTGGGCGGTTTCGCCACCGGTGCGGCCGAGTGCTGCGTCTGTCCGGTCTGTCGGGGCATCGCGGCCCTGCGCGATCCCAGTCCCGAGTTCGCCGAGCGCCTCGCCACCGGCGCGGGCGACCTGGCCGCCGGGGTGGCCAGCCTGCTGCGCGCCTTCGCCCCGGCCGAAGCCCCCACCGACGCCTCCCCCGGGCCGGCGACGACCCCCGGCCCGGGCGCCGGGGACGACCACGTGTGGCGCGAGGCCACCCGTAGCGGGCATGATTCTCAGCCGGCACCGGAGCGGGACGTCTGGTCCGCCGCCACGCGGGCGGAGGACGAGGCCGCCCCGGCCGCCGTGCCGCCCGTCGACGTCGCCGGGCCGGCCGCCGCGGTGACCGTCCGGACGTCCACCGACGGGCCCGTGGTCCCCGCGTCCCGGGCTCCCGGCGACGAGGGCGAGCAACCCCCGGGCGACGGGGCCTGACCAACGCACATCCCGACCACGCGCCGGTCGTCCGCCGGCGCCGGTGCGGGCAGCACAGCAGAGGGGAGTGGCAGCGGTGACGCTGACCATCGGAGTCGACGTCGGTGGCACGAAGGTGGCCGGTGGTGTCGTGGACGCCGCGGGCACGGTCCTCGTGCAGGCCCGACGGGACACCCCCGCCGACGACGTCGCCAAAACCCGGGACGTCATCACCGAACTGGTCCGCGACCTGGCGTCGGGGCACGCGGTCTCGGCGGTCGGCATCGGCGCGGCCGGCTGGATCGACGCCAGCCGCTCGACCGTGCTGTTCGCACCGAACCTGGCGTGGCGGGACGAGCCGCTGCGCGACTACGTGAGCGCCGCGACCGGCCTGCCGGTGATCGTGGAGAACGACGGCAACGTGGCGGCCTGGGCGGAGTTTCGCCACGGCGCGGCCCGCGACGCCGACGACTCGATGGTCATGTTCACCATCGGCACCGGCGTCGGCGGTGGCATCGTGCTCGGCGGGGAACTGCTGCGCGGCGCCAACGGCATCGCCGCCGAACTGGGCCACATGCTGACGGTGCCGGACGGCCACCAGTGCGGCTGCGGCCGGCTCGGCTGCATCGAGCAGTACGCCAGCGGCAGCGCCCTGGTGCGGTTCGCCCGCGCCGCCGCCCGACAGGAGCCGCACCGCGCCGGCGCCCTGCTGGAACTGGCCGGCGGCGAGGCCGAGGCCGTCACCGGGCCCATGGTCACCGCCGCCGCGCAGGCCGGCGACCCGGTCTCCACCGAGGCGTTCGCGCAGGTCGGGCGCTGGCTCGGCACCAGCCTGGCCGACATGGCGCAGATCCTCGACCCGCAGGTGCTCGTCGTCGGCGGCGGAGTGATCGACGCCGGGGACCTGCTGCTCGGCCCGACGCGCCGGTCTTTCACCGACGCCCTCGCCCAGCGCAGCCGCCTCCCGGTCGCCGAGATCCGCCCGGCCGAGCTGGGCAACACCGCCGGCGTCATCGGCGCCGCCGACCTGGCCCGCCGGGTCTGAGGGGGCGACCGTGACGCAGAACCCGGGCGTGCCGCTGCGCGTCGTGTCGTACAACATCCACAGCCAGCGGGACGACACGGCCGCGCTGGCGGCGGTGGTCCGCGACGTCCGGCCGGACGTGGTGATCGTGCAGGAGGGGCCGCGCCGGTTCCGGTGGCGGCAGAAGTCGGCGGCGTTGGCGGAGTCGTTCGGCCTGGTGGTGGCGGCCGGTGGGCTGCCCGCGCTGGGCAACCTGCTGCTGACCAGCCTGCGGGTGCGGGTGGTGGCCGACAGGTGCCAGCGCTTCCCGCTCACCCCCGGCCGGCACCTGCGCGGCGCCGCGTACGCCGAGTGCGTGGTGGCCGGCGCGGCCCGCTTCACCCTGGCCGGGTCGCACCTGTCCACCGATCCGGCCGAGCGGCCCGCGCAGGCCGCGCTCTTCAAGCGCGAGCTGGACGCCGCCGGTACGCCGGTGATCGCCGCGGCCGACCTGAACGAGGGGCCGGACGGGCCGGCGTGGGCCACCGTGGCGCGCGGCCTGACCGACGCCGCCGTGGCGATGGACCGGGCCGACCGGCTCACCTACTCCTGCGCGAACCCCCGGCGGCGCATCGACGCCCTCTTCGTCGACCCGCGCATCACGGTGGCCGACTACGACGTGGTGGACACCCCGCAGACCCGCCGCGCCAGCGACCACTTCCCGGTCCTGGTCGACCTGCTGCTGCCCGCCGCCGACTGACCGTCCGCCGCGTTCGGGGCTGGACAACCCGCTCCGTTGTGGAGAGGATGCTGCGCGACCCGGCACTCGTGCCGCACAAAAGGAGATTCCGGTGTCCACCTCCACCGACCACGGCCGGCCCGACCCGGAGGCGAGCACCCTCGCCCTGACCCGCGACGGCCGGCCGGTCTCCGACCGGGGCGACACCGTCTGCGTCGTCGGCGCCGGGGCCAGCGGTCTCACGGCCATCAAGAACCTCAGGGAGCACGGCTTCGGCGTCGACTGCTACGAGCGGGAGACCGGCGTCGGCGGCGCCTGGAACTGGCGGCACGACCGCAGCCCGGTGTACGCGAGCACGCACCTGATCTCGTCGCGGCCGTTCACCCAGTTCCCCGACTTCCCGATGCCGGACGACTGGCCGGACTACCCGCACCACAGCCAGCTGCTGTCGTACTTCGAGCGGTACGCCGACCACTTCGACCTGCGCGGGCACATCTGGTTCGGCACCGAGGTCGTCCGGGTGGAGCCCGTGGCGGGCGACCGCTGGGACGTGACCACCCGCAGCACCGGCGGCTACGGCCCGGAACGCACCTCCCGCTACGCGGCCGTGGTGGTCGCCAACGGCCACAACTGGTCGCCGAAGCTGCCCCGCTACGAAGGGCTGGAGGAGTTCCGGGGCGAGGTCATGCACGCCTCGTCCTACAAGGACCCGGCGCAGCTGCGCGGCAAGCGGGTGCTGGTGGTGGGCGCCGGCAACACCGGCTGCGACATCGCCGTCGAGGCCGCCCAGCAGGCGTCGCGCTGCTGGCACTCCACCCGCCGGGGCTACTGGTACGCCCCGAAGTACGTCCTCGGCCGCCCCGCCGACCAGGTCAACGACGCGCTGCTGGCGCTGCGCGTGCCGCTGCGGGTGCGGCAGTGGCTCTACCACTGGACGCTGCGGCTGACCGTCGGCGACCTGACCCGCTTCGGCCTGCCGAAGCCGGACCACCGGGTCTACGAGACGCACCCGATCGCCAACAGCCAGCTCGTCTACTACGTGGGCCACGGCGAGATCGCGCCGGTGCCGGACGTCGTCCGCTTCCACCCGTACGCCGTCGAGCTCTCCGACGGCCGGGAGATCGACCCGGATCTGGTCGTCTTCGCCACCGGCTACCTGCCGCGCTTCGAGTTCCTCGACCCGAAGGTGCTCGGCGACGACGCGGGCGAGGGCCGCCCGAGGCTCTGGCTGAACGCCTTCGTCCCCGGCCGCCCGACGCTGGCCGTGGCCGGGCTGGTGCAGCCGGACTCGGGTATCTTCCCCCTGTCGCACTGGCAGACGGTGCTCTTCGCCCGGCTGCTGCGGCTGCGCGTGACCCGTCCCGACCGGGCGGCCGCCTTCGCGGACCGGGTGTCGGCGAAGGCGGGGGAGCGGTACGCCGGGCCCGTCAAGGACAGCAGCCGGCACTGGTTCGAGGTGGGCCACGCCGACTACCTGCGCGCCGTCCAGCGCGCGCTGCACGACCTGGAGGGCTCCCGGTGAGCGCGAGGAGTGCTGCGCAGCGGGGCCCCGCAGTCGCGAACGAAAGGCCGGATCCGGTGAGCGCGAGGAGTGCAGCGCAGCGGAGCCCCGCAGTCGCGAACGAAAGGCCGGAACAGTGAGTCAGGTGCGGGTCATGCGGGGGCGGGAGTGGGCCCGCCCGGTCCGCCCGGTCCGGCGTGAGGTCCTCAGCGCGGCCCCCGAGGTGGAGCAGGGGCGTCCGCCGCTGCTCTTCGTACCGGGCTTCGGGCACGGCGCCTGGGCGTTCGCCGAGCACTGGCTCGGCCACGCCGCGTCCCGGGGCTTCCCGGCGTACGCGCTCAGCCTGCGCGGGCACGGCGACAGCGGGCCGGCGCCGGAGGCGACGCTGCGGGCGTACGCCCACGACGTGACCCAGGTGGCGGCGGGCCTGCCGCGCCAGGCGGTGCTGGTGGGGCACGGCGCCGGGGCCCTGGTGGTCGCCCACGCGCTGGCCCGCTACCCGGCCCGGGCCGCGGTGCTGGTCGCGCCGGTGCTCGGCGGCTGGGCGACGTTCGGGGCGGCGCTGCGCCGCAACCCGCTCGGCACGCTGCCGGCGGTGTTCGGTGGGCCGCTACGGCTGCACCGCCGCCAGCTGTTCAGCCGGGAGCTGCCCGAGGCGGAGTCCCGGCGGTACGCGGCCCGGCTGGGCCGGGCCGGCCGGCGGGCCCAGTGGCAGCTGCTGACCGGGCGGGCCGCGGAGCCGGCGGTGGGCGACCCGCCGGTGCTGGTGCTGGGCAGCCCCGACGACCGGGTCGTCCCGGCGGCGGCGCTGACCCGGGCGGCCCGGCGGTACGGCTCGGCTCCGCTGCTCTTCCCCGGCATGGGGCACGACATGATGCTCGACGCCCGGTGGCGGGAGCCGGTCGACGCGATCCTGGACTGGCTGGAGAAGGACCCGGCACCGACCGGCCGGCCCTGACCGACCCGGGCCACGCCGCCACCCGGCCCGGTCTGGCCCGCCCGGCCCGGTCTGGCCCGGCCGTCCGAGCCCGCCCGGCGGTGACCGACCCGGGCCGGTCCGCCGGCGTCAGCCGGCGGCCCCCAGCCGGGTCAGCAGGGAGCCGCTGTCGTCGAGGGCGGAGAGGTAGGAGCGGGCCCACGCCCGGATGTCGTGCCGGTGCAGGTGCGCCCGCATGGTCCGCATCCGCGCGCCGAGGTCGTCGGGGCTGCCCCGCAGCGCGGCGAGCAGCCCCTGCTTGAGCCCCTCCAGGTCGTGCGGGTTGACCAGGTACGCCTGCGGCAGCTCGGCGGCGGCGCCGGCGAACTCGCTGAGCAGCAGCGCGCCCGTCCCGTCGACCCGGGCGGCCACGTACTCCTTGGCGACGAGGTTCATCCCGTCACGCAGCGGGGTGACCGCCATCACGTCGGCGACCCGGTAGAGCGCGGCCAGCTCGGCGCGGTCGAACGGCTGGGTCAGGTAGTGGATGGCCGGCTCGCCGACCCGGCCGAACTCGCCGTTGATCCGCCCGACCTCGCGTTCCACCCGCTCGCGGAGGATCTGGTACTGCCCGACCCGTTCCCGGCTGGGCACCGCCACCTGCACGAGCACGGTGTCGCGCACCTTGACGTGCCCGCCGGCGAGCAGCTCGCTGTACGCCTTGAGCCGCTGCTCGATGCCCTTGGTGTAGTCCATCCGGTCGACGCTGAGGATCACCTGCTCGGGACTGCCGAGGTCGTGGCGCAGCCGGGCGGCCCGGTCGACCACGTCGGGCCGGGTGGCCAGCGCGGCCATCTCCACGGTGTCGATGGAGACGGGGAAGGCGCCGATCCGGACCACCCGGTCGTCGACGGTGATCCGCCGATCGGTGGCGGGGACCTCCAGCACCTTCGCCACGAGCTGGGCGAAGTTGTGCGCGGCCTGGGAGCGCTGGAAGCCGATCAGGTCGGCGCCGAGCATTCCGCGCAGCAGTTCGGCGCGGCGCGGGAGCTGCATGAACAGCTCGGGTGGCGGGAAGGGCACGTGCAGGAAGAAGCCGATCCGAAGGTCCGGCCGCAGCTCCCGGAGCAGGCCGGGCACCAGTTGCAGGTGGTAGTCCTGCACCCAGACCACCGCGCCGGGCTCGGCCATGTCGGCCGTGGCCTCGGCGAACCGCTGGTTGACCCGCTGGTACGCCTCCCACCAGCGCCGGTGGTACTCCGGTTGCTCCACCGAGTCGTGGTAGAGCGGCCAGAGGGTGGCGTTGGCGAACCCCTCGTAGTGGTCGCGCAGGTCGTCGGCGCTCAGCGCGACGGTGTGCATGCGGACGCCGTCCACGTCGGGCAGCGCGGGCGCCGGACCGGTGCCGCCGGCCCACCCGACCCACGTCGCCGGGGTGTGCCGCAGGAGGGGATGGAGGGCGCTGACGAGGCCGCCGGGACTGCGGCGCCATTCGCAGGCGCCGTCGGGCGCCACACTGTCGTCGATGGGCAGGCGGTTGGCGACCACCACGAGGGAACTCTGTCGCATCTCGGGCATTCCGATCAGCAGGGGAGTGACCGCCGCAGCGGAGGAACAACCGGGCAGTCAGCGAGGGATGTGACGGACAGCGGTATTCCTACTGACAGTAAGTTACACCAGTGTTGCGCCCCCGGCGCGGGGCGTCCGTCGTCCCGGGATGCGGGCAGGAACGCCGGTGGGCGGGCCGCCGGTCAGACGACCGCGCCGTCGTCTGGGTCGCGCTCGTCGTCGTCACCGGGCCGCAGCCGCCAGATCAGCGCGACGAAGCCGGCCAGGATGCCGGTGAAGCCGAACAGGTTGACCACCGAGGGGTCGGCCACCGGGAAGACCGAGGGGAACAGGAAGAGCACGAAGCCGAGCACCATGGCCAGCACGCCGACCACCGCGTACTTCGAGAAGCGCGGCAGGGGCGGGGGCGGCGGCGGGGTGTAGCGCTCGTCCTCCGACTCGTCGTCGGGCAGGTCCGCGCCGAAGGTGTCCAGCCCGTCGAGCAGCGACGGCTCGTCCTGCCGGCCCCGGGAGAGGGAGACGCCCGAGATGTCGGCCGCGTAGGGCAGCCGGCGCACGTCGGTGGCGGTCGGCCCGGCGGGCTCGTCGGCCGTGCCGAGGGTCACCGGACCGCCGGCGGGTCCGGGCGTGTCGTCCACGTCCTCGGCGGCGGGCCACGGGTTGTCGCCGCCGCGGGGAGCGGTGGTGTGGAAGCCGGCGACGATGCGGGCCCACTCGGCCTCGATGTCCGGCTCGTCGTCGCGGGGCTTCTCGGGGGCCGTCTCGTCCGCGAGCTGGGTCAGGTAGTCCCGCGCGGTCCTCAGGTGCGACCGGTCGACGTAGAGCCGGTCGACGGGGCGGGGCGGGACGGTGGTGGTGCGGGTGACCGGGTTCAGGTCGGCCGAGGGCTGGAGGTAGGCGGCGATCCCGCCGGCGGCCAGGACGTCGAGCAGGTGCTCACCGACGCGCGGATCCACGTCGCCGGCGACGGCGTACTCGCTCGCGTCGAGCCCGTTGTCCCGCCGTCCCCGGCGGGCACCACCCGCTGACACCGGACATCCTCCTCATCACGCGCCCGCGGCGCGGTCGCCTGAGCCCCCTCGGCGCCCACCGCACGCCGTGCCTTGAATCGTGACACGTCCGGACCCGGTTCCGGGAGTGCCTTGTGGCGCGGCGTACGAAGTCAGAGCCCCTGCCGCAGGTGGCGACAGGGGATTTATGTCCGTTCTTGCTGAATGCTTTTCAACGGAGCCCCCGTCGGCGGTGCCGCCCGGGACACCGCCGTCGCGCGGGCCGACCGCCGGTCAGTCCGGGGCGGGCGACGCCCCCGGCCGCACCAGGCCGCTCTCGTACGCCGCCACGACGAGCTGCGACCGGTCCCGCGCGCCAAGCTTGGCCAGCAGCCGGCTCACGTACGTCCGGGCGGTCGCCGGGCTGATGTGCAGGACCGCGCCGATCTCGTCGTTCGACCGGCCGGCGGCGACCTCGGCCAGCACCTCCCGCTCCCGGGCGGTCAGCGAGCCCAGCCGGGCCGGGTCCGGCTCCCGCCCGCCGGCGCGCACCGCCGCCATGACCCGCCGGGTCACCGCGGGGGAGAGCAGGGCCTCCCCGGCCCGGACGATCCGCACCGCTCCCCGCAGCTCGTCGGGGCCGGTGTCCTTGAGCAGGAAGCCGGACGCGCCGGCCCGGATCGCCTCGAAGACGTACTCGTCGGTGTCGAACGTGGTGAGCACGACGACCCGCACGTCGGTGAGCCGCTCGTCGGCGACGATCCGGCGGGTGGCCTCGATGCCGTCCGTGCCCGGCATCCGGACGTCCATCAGCAGGACGTCCGGCCGCTCGGTGACCGCCAGCCGGTACGCCGCGTCGCCGTCGCCCGCCTCGCCGACGATCTCGATGTCCGGCGCCCGGTTCAGCAGCGCGCGCAGCCCCGCGCGGACCAGGTGCTGGTCGTCGACGAGTCCCACCCGGATCACGTGGTCCCTCCCAGGGGTAGTTCGGCGCGTACCTCGAATCCGCCGCCGGGTCGGTTGCCGGCGGTGATCGTGCCCCCGAGCAGGGCGGTGCGCTCCCGCATGCCGCCGAGCCCGTACCCGCGCGGGGCGTCCTCGCGCTGCCCACGGCCGTCGTCGCGGACGGCGACGGCGAGGGCACGGGGGCCGCGGACGACGTCGATCTCGACGCTGCTCGCGCCGGCGTGGCGCAGGGTGTTGGTCAGCGCCTCCTGGATCAGCCGGTGGGCGGTCGAGTCGACGGCGGCGGGCAGGCCGGTCAGCTCGCCGCGCCGGTGGACGGCGACCCGCAGCCCGGTGGCCCGCGCGCCGGCGGCCAGGGCGTCCAGCCCGGCCAGCCCCGCCACCGGTTGCCGGGGCTCGGCCACGGCCGGGTCGCGCAGGAGACCGAGGGTGGTGCGCAGTTCCCGGGCGACCTGGGTGGTGGCCGAGCGGACGTGTCCCAGGGCGGCCCGGGCGGCGGCCGGGTCGTCGTCGAGGGCCTCGTCGGCCACGCCGGCGTGCAGCGAGATGACGGAGATGTGGTGGGCGATCACGTCGTGCAGGTCCCGGGCGATCCGGAGCCGTTCCTCCTCGACCCGGCGGGCGGCCTCCCGGGCGTGGTCGCGTTCCAGCTGCCGCAGTCGCCACCGTTGCTCCCGGCGCCGCAGCCGCCGGGACCGCACCCCGTCGCCGAGGGCGATCGCGGCGGCCATGATGGCGACGCTGGAGGCCAGCTCGAAGCCTATGAGGTACGCGACGCTCGTGCCCCCCATGGCGCGGAACGCGGTGGAGAGGACGAGCAGGCCGAGCCCGACGAGCACCGCCCAGCGCAGCTGCCCGGCCTCGGCCGCCGAGTAGAGCGCCGCGGCGAGGGGGAGGGCCAGCCCGACCGGCGGGTAGCCGGCCACGTAGTAGGCGACCAGGCCGGCGGCGCTGACCACGAGCACGGTGGTCGGCGCGCGGCGGCGCAGCAGCACGAGCGCGCCGAGCCCGACGGCGAACAGGTAGGCGGGGACGTCGCGCCCCCGGTCGCCGCCCACGTTCGCGGTGATCGCCAGCGCCACGACGGTCGAGACGGCGACGCCGATGAGCAGGTCCAGCACCGTGGCCCGGCGCAGCCGGACCAGCCCGCCCGCCGCCGGGCCGGCTTCCCGCTGCGCCTCGGCCACCCGCACACCCCCGAGCGTAGGTCCCGCCGGCCGCCCTGCGGAGCCGACGGGTGTCCCCACCGGTCGTCGCCCTGCGCGGTATCCACGGCCGACGGCGGTACGTCGACAGGCGACACCGGTCCGCCGTCCGCCGCCGTTGCCCGCCCCCGGCGTCCGTTCATCGGCGTCCGGCGTGGACGGCGGCGCGTCGCGGGCCGGATCACGTTATGGCGGCCGGCATCGGGTTCGTAGGCTCATGCCCACGACCGACCCGCGGGCGACCGCGGTGGCGTCGCGACCACCTCTGTGAAGGGACGCCGGTGCTGTACTGGCTGATGAAGTACGTCCTCCTCGGCCCGCTGCTGAGGCTGGTCTTCCGCCCGCAAATCGAGGGGCTGCACCACGTGCCCGACACCGGGCCGGTGATCCTCGCCAGCAACCACCTGTCGTTCTCCGACTCGATCTTCACGCCGCTGGTCGTGAAGCGGCGGGTCACGTTCATCGCCAAGGCCGAGTACTTCACCGGCAAGGGCGTCAAGGGCTGGCTGACCAAGATGTTCTTCGTCGGCTCCGGCACCATCCCGGTCGACCGCTCGGGCGGCCGGGCGGCCCGGGCGGCCCTCGACACCCAGCTGCGGGTGCTGCGCGGCGGCGGCATCGCCGGCATCTATCCCGAGGGCACCCGCTCGCCGGACGGGCGGCTCTACCGGGGCAAGACCGGCGTGGCCCGGCTGGCCCTGGAGAGCGGCGCCCCGGTGGTCCCGACGGCGATGCTCAACGCCGACGAGATCCAGCCGCCCGGCAAGCTGATCCCCAAGATCGCCCGGGTGCGGATCCGGTTCGGCCCGCCGCTGGACTTCTCGCGCTACACGGGGATGGCCGGCGACCGGTTCGTCGAGCGCGCGGTGACCGACGAGATCATGTACGAGCTGATGGAGCTCTCCGGCCGCGAGTACGTCGACATGTACGCCCAGAAGGCCAAGAACCCGCCCACCGGCCCCACCCCCCGCGAACCGGTTCCCGCCTGACGGGCCTGCCCTGCGCGTCGCCGGTCAGCAGGCCACGGCCGTGCCGGCGGGGTTGGTCGAGGTCGCCGGGGGGCGGGCCAGCTCCAGCAGGACGGGGGCGTCGTTGCGCAGCGCGAAGGCGCGCAGCTCGGCCAGCTCCGGGCGGCCCGCCGTCGGCTCGCCGGCCCGCTCCAGCTCCACCGTCGCGAAGGTCAGCGCGAGCATCCGGTCGGTCACGTCCGGGATGCCGGCGTAGATCTCGGCGCCGGCCAGGTGCAGCTCCGCGGCCCGCCGGTGGTCGCCGTCCGCGGCGGCCAGCGCGCCGGTCACCGTCCGCCGCGCCGCCTCCGACCAGGGCGTGCGGTGACCCACCTGGTCCAGCATCGCGCGCACCCGGGCCGCCGAGTTGCGCCCGGCGAGGCTGGCCGCGTACCCGGCCGCCGCGATCCACTCGCCGCTGGCCAGGGCCGGCACGGCCGACCAGGAGTCGGCCAGCTCGTCGATCAGCGCCGCCGCCTCCTCCCGGCGCCCCTGCAACGCCCGGCAGAGCGCGCCCATCCCCAGCATCGTCCAGTGCAACCGGTGGAAGCCGCTGCGCCGCGCGGCGTCGAGCGCGGCCGCCACGTCGTCGCGGAACGCGCTGGCGTCGCCGGCCTGGGCGCGGGCCGGCGGCACCCGCCCGCCCCGCAGCACCAGCAGGCAGGAACGCAGGCCACGGACCTGCATGTCCCAGCTGCCCGTCGGGGTGTCCACGAAGGCCTCGGCGGCGGCCAGCAGCCGGTCGAAGTCGCCCTCGAACCAGGCGCGCATCGCCTCCGCCGAGTAGCTCGTGGTCAGCGTCTGCCCGCTGGCCTTGCGCTTCGGCAACGACGACAGCAGCGCGTCGGAGCGCAGCCAGTCGCCCTCCTCGCAGACGGCGTAGACGAGGTTCTGGATGGCCCGGGGCAGGGCGATCAGCTGGTTGGCGCGGCTGACCTCCACGATCGCGTGCAGCTCGTCCAGGCCGGACCGGTCGCCCGCCTGGTAGCGGGCGATGGCCGAGGTGATCTGGGCGTTGGTCCGGGTCTCGGTCAGTCCCAGCCGCTCGCCGATCTCCGCCGCCCGTTCGGCCGCGGCGACCGCCGGATCCCGCTCGTAGTTCAGCATGTGCAGCCGGCCCAGCTCGGCGTAGGCGTCCGCCTTCTGGGGGCTGTCCGGCAGCGGGGCGAAGAGCTGCACGGCCCGGTCGAGGCAGGCCAGGGCGGCGGCCCGGTCGGCGCGCAGCCACGCGGCCTGACCGAGCAGCGTCCAGGCGCGCGCCGCGCAGGCGTCGTCGCCGTGCGCCAGCAGCCGGTCGGCGAGCGCCTGCACCTGCTCGGGGCCGCCGCCGGAGAGGAAGCCGTTGCCGTCCCGGTAGAAGGAGATCTCGGTGCTGAGCAGCTCCAGCTGGAGCCGGCCGACCGGGTCGGAGTCGTCCGCCAGCCCGAGCGCCCGGCCCGCGTGGCTCGCCGCGGCGTCGAGGCTGTGCAGCGCGTACGCCCGGCGGGCCGCCCGGTGCAGCGCGGCCCGGGCGGCACTGGCGTAGCCACCGATCTCCATGCCCAGCGTCCGGGCGATCTCGTGGGCCGCCCACCGGTGGTGGGCCAGCACCTCGGCCAGGTCGGTGTCCCGGCTCTGCGAGAGCATGTCCAGCCACTGTGCCGTCCGCTCGTGCCGCGCCACCCGCTCGGTGCGGGGCAGCCGCTGGTAGCAGACGTCGCGCACCAGCACGTGCCGGAACCGGTACTCCGGCTGCCCGGCCATGGTGGAGGCGGCCTGCTCGTGCACGAAGTCGCGCTGCTCCAGCCGGCGCAGCGCGCGCTCCACCGACTCGACGGGCTGCCCGAGCGCGGCGGCCACGGCCCCCGGCCAGAACTGCACGCCGACCACGGCGGCGGCCAGCAGCACCGTGCGTTCCTTGGCGTCGAGCAGGTCGATGCGGTTGGCGATGACGGCGTGCACGCTCTCCGGCATCGGCAGGTCGAGGTGCTTCTCCAGCGACCAGCCCCGCCCGGACTGGCGCAGCGCGCCCTGCTCGATGAGCATCCGGACGTACTCGTGGGCGTAGAGCGGGTTGCCGCCGGCGACCTCGATCAGCGGGGTGAGCATGTCGGCGGAGAAGGCCGCCCGGCCGAACATGTGGGCGTAGAGCGCGGCGATGCCCGTGTCCCGCAGCGGGGGCAGGGTGATGGTCACCGAGCCGGTGATCGTCCCCGCCCAGCTCGGGTCCCGGTCGACGAGTTCCGGCCGGGCGGTGCAGAGCAGCAGCAGCGGCACGTCCCGGGCGGCGGTGCCGAGCAGCTCCACGAAGCGCAGCATCGCGTCGTCGGCCCAGTGCAGGTCCTCGAAGACCAGCACGGTCGGCCGGCGCGCGGCCAGGGCGAGCAGGAAGCGCCGCCACGCCGACTCGGTCTCCTCGGCCGGCAGCGCGGTCCCCGGCAGGCCCACCAGCGGCCGCAGGGCGTCGACGAGGCGCTGCCGCTCGCCCGGGCCGACCAGCTCGCCGACGGCCGAGGCGAGCCGCTGGGCGGCGCTCGACGCCGGGTCGGTGTCCAGGATGCCGGCCTCGGACTTGACGATGTCGGCCAGCGCCGCGAACGTCACGTTCTCGCCGAACGGCGGGCACCGCCCGATCCGCCAGGTCAGCGGCTCGTCGACCAGCCGGTCCACGTGCCGGTACAGCTCCCGCACCAGCCGGCTCTTGCCCAGCCCGGCCCGGCCGAAGACGGTCACCACCTGCGGGCGCCGGTCGCGCAACGACCGGTGCAGGGCGTTGACCAGCATCCCCAGCTCGTGTTCGCGGTCGATCAGCGGCGTGACGTCCGGCTGCCGGTCGGTCTGCTGCCGGCGCACCGGGGATAGGGCCAGCCACACCTCGGTGGTCGTCGACCGCCCGCGCAGGGTGACCGGCGGCTGCTCCGAGTAGCGGATGGCGTCGCGGGTGAGGCCGTGCGTCACGCCGCAGACCAGCACCCCGCCCGGCGGCGCGACGGACTGCATCCGGGAGGCCGTGTTGACCACGTCGCCGGCCACGATCGCCTGGCCGCCGTCGCGGGCGGCGGCCACGTCGACCAGCGCCTCGCCGGTGGCCACGCCGACCCGGAAGCGCAGCGCGTCCGCGCCGGTGGGGGCGAACCGGGTCAGCACCCGTTGCAGCTCCAGGCCGGCCCGGACGCAGCGCAGCGCGTCGGTCTCGGTCGCCACGGGCGCGCCGAACAGGGCCATCACCGCGTCGCCGATGTACTTCTCCACCACCCCGCCGTACTGCCCGACGACCCGGCGGGCGGCCGAGAAGAACCCGGTCTGCATGCCGCGGACCAGCTCCGGGTCCGCCCGCTCGACGTACGGGGTGAAGTCGATCAGGTCGACGAAGAGCACGCTGACCCGGCGGCGGTCCTCCTGCGGGGCCGGCTGCCGCTGGGTGCCCGGCCGGGCCGCGCCGCAGGAGGTGCAGAACGCCACGTCCCGCGCGAGCGGGCGGAGGCAGTGCGGACAGACCGCGCCCAGCTCGTTGCCGCAGCCGCCGCAGAAGCGGTCGCCCCCGGCGGCCGTGCGTCCACAACGGTCACACTGCGTGGCGATGACACCCTCCACTGGCGATCCCGCCGGCGCCGGGATCGGCACCGTGCAGGTGTCAGTATCGCTGTCTGTCAGGTTGTCGGGTACCGGGCTGTTGGTTTGTGGACAGTCCACCGGCCGGTCCTGCCGTTACAGTCAGGCGGCTGATTTTCGACCATTGACCACAGGGGGATTCCCGATGGTGTACGTGATGTTGCAGAGCGACTGGACCGACGGCAACGGGGTGAGCCACCTCGCGGGCGACTCCGTCGACGTGGACGCCGCCACGCTGGCCGCGCTCCAGGCGCAGGGGATCGTCAGCGAGCAGTCCGGCGGCGGCAAGGACGGCACGGAGTGGGTCGGGCCGGGCAGCACCACCAACTGGGTCGGGCCGGGCAGCGCCACTCCCTGACACCCCCACACGCGGAAGGGGCCGGAGCAACCGCTCCGGCCCCTTCTTCGCGTACGTCTCAGCGCTCGCTCATCCCGGCGCGGCGGCGCAGCGCCGCCACGTCGGTGACCACGATCCGCCGGCCCTCCGTGCGCAGCCAGCCCCGGTTGGCGAACGACCCGATGGCCTGGTTGACGCTCTGCCGCGAGCCGCCGGCCATCTCCGCGAGCTGGCTCTGGTTGAGCTCGATGGTGATCATCGGGGCCTGGCTCTCGCCGGCCAGCCGCACCAGGGTCTTGGCCACCCGGCCGGGCAGGTCCAGGAAGACGTGGTCGGCGTTCTGCTCGGTCAGCCGGCGGATCAGCCCGCCGAGCGAGCGCATCACCGCGTCGAGGATGCGTGGGTTGGAGTGCACCAGCTCCATGAAGGCGCCCCGGGACAGCGCGAGCGCCTGGCAGTCCTCGATCGCCTCGGCCGAGGCGGACCGGGTGGAGGCGTCGAGCAGGGAGACCTCGCCCAGCACGTCCGGGGGACGGATGACCGACAGCACGGCGCGCTCGCCGGTCGGCGCGGTGCGGAAGACCGCGACCGCGCCCCGGCGCAGGACGATGAGGGACTCGCCCGGGTCGTTCTCGACGAAGAGCAACTGACCCTTGCGGTACGTGCGGGGGACCGCCGCGGCGATCACCCGCTGCCGGACCTCCGGCTCCAGCCCGGCGAACATCTCCACACCCGTGAGCGCGTCACCCGGCTCCGGTAGGCGCATCTCCACGGCCCAACCCCTCCCCGGTCAAGGACCACAACTCGCTCACCGGGTGAACCTGAAGGCCCTCGACGAGGTGAACTGACACCGGTTCGGCGTCCGGTAGCGGTACACATCAGATCATGACGCTCCGGTCGCTTGCTGTACACCCCTCAAATCACTTCCGTGACACTCCCGAGCTGCGGCGACCGGGGTGGTGGGGGGCGATCCGGCCGCCCCGCCCGCCGGGACGCCGGGGGCGTGGGCGAGGATGACGGGTGATGGTCTACCGCTACTTCTACGACTGCGAGTTCATCGAGGACGGCCGGCTCGTCGACCTGGTGTCGATCGGCGTCGTCGACGAGTACGGCCGCGAGTTCTACGCCGTCTCGACCGAGTTCGACGACTCGCGGGCCGTGCCCTGGGTGCGCCGCAACGTGCTCGACAAGCTGCCCTCCCCGGCGAACCGTGCCTGGCGCTCCCGCGAGCGCATCCGCGACGAGCTGTACGACTTCCTCGTCGAGCCGGTCCGGGACCGCCCGGGCGAGCAACTGGAGCTCTGGGCCTGGTACGCCGCGTACGACCACGTTGTCCTGGCGCAGCTGTGGGGCGCCATGCCGGCGCTGCCCCGGGAGATCCCCCGGTTCACCAAGGACCTGCGTCAGCTCTGGGACGACCGGGGCCGGCCGCCCCTGCCGGACGCCGACGCGGCGCGGCACGACGCGCTGGTCGACGCCCGGCACAACCTGGCCCGGTGGCGGGCGATGACCGGTTCGTAGGTTTGGTCGGTTCTGTCCCGGGCACCGGTGCGACGTCGAGCCGATGTGAGGGAGCGTCCCATGAGCAACGAACCGACAAGCGCCGCCGAGGCCCGGGGCCGGGTCACCGAGCTGGTCCGGGAGGCGCGGATCTGCATGCTGACCACGACCGCGGTGGACGGCCGGATGGTGAGCCGTCCGATGGGCCTGCAGGAGGCGGAGTTCGACGGGGACCTGTGGTTCTTCGCGTACGCCGACTCCGCCAAGGTCCGGCAGATCCGCGTGAACCCGGAGGTCAACGTCTCCTTCTCCGACTCCCGGCGCAACGCCTGGGTGTCGGTCTCGGGCACGGCTCGGGAGGGGTACGACCGGGCGAAGGCCGAACAGCTGTGGAACCCGCTGCTGAAGGCATGGTTCCCGGACGGGCTGGAGACGCCCGGGCTCACCCTGGTCAAGGTGCACGCCAGCTCCGCGGAGTACTGGGACTCGCCGTCGAGCACCGTGGTCAACCTGTTCGGCTACGCGAAGGCGGCGGTGACCGGCAAGCCGCCGAAGGCGGGGGAGAACCACGAGGTCAGCTACTGACCGGTAGGCCGACCGGCCGGTGGAACCGGCCCGGGGCGCGGTGTCGGCGCACACCCGCGGCGACTACAGTGCGCACTGACGGCCCGCCCCGGGCCGGCAACGGCGCCGATGGTCTGATCCGACACATATCCTGGGGCAAATCGGGCTACACCTGATGCTCCAGGAGGATGAGCAGATCATGCGTATCGGCGTGCTCACCGGCGGCGGCGACTGCCCAGGTCTCAACGCGGTCATCCGGGCGGTGGTCCGCAAGGGCGTCGCCAGCTACGGCCACGAGTTTGTGGGTTTCCGGGACGGCTGGAAGGGCCCGTTGGAGGGCCTGTCCCGCCCCCTGGGCATCGCGGAGGTCCGCGGCATCCTGCCGCGCGGCGGCACCATCCTCGGCTCGTCCCGGACCAACCCCTTCAAGATCGAGAACGGCGTCGAGCGGATCAAGGAGAACCTCGCCGCGCAGGGCGTGGACGCGCTCATCGCGATCGGCGGCGAGGACACCCTCGGCGTGGCCACCAAGCTGCACGAGCTCGGGGTCCACGTGATCGGCGTGCCGAAGACGATCGACAACGACCTCGGCGCCACCGACTACACCTTCGGCTTCGACACCGCCGTCAACATCGCGATGGAGGCGATCGACCGGCTGCACACCACCGCCGAGAGCCACCACCGCACCCTGGTGGTCGAGGTGATGGGCCGGCACGCCGGCTGGATCGCCCTGCACGCCGGCCTGGCCGGCGGCGCCAACGTGATCCTGCTGCCGGAGCGGCAGTTCGACGTCGAGCAGGTCGCCGGCTACGTCGAGAAGCGCTTCCAGCACCAGTACGCCCCGATCGTCGTGGTCGCCGAGGGCGCCCAGCCGCTGGACGGCCAGATGGTCCTGCACAACCAGGAGCTCGACGCGTTCGGCCACGTCCGCCTCGGCGGCATCGGCCAGTGGCTCGCCGAGCAGTTGGAGGCCAAGACTGGCAAGGAGGCCCGCACGGTCGTGCTCGGGCACATCCAGCGCGGCGGCACCCCGAGCGCCTTCGACCGGGTGCTCGCCACCCGGCTCGGTCTCCAGGCGATCGACGCGGTTCACGAGGGTGACTGGGGCAAGATGGTCGCCATGCAGAGCACGGACATCGTCCGCGTCCCGCTGGCCGAGGCCACCCGCGAGCTGAAGACCGTGCCGCTGGAGCGGTACGCCGAGGCCGAGGTCTTCTTCGGCAGCTGATCCATCCGCGGCGTGGGGGGGGGGGGGGCTGGGGGCCCCCCGCGCCCCCGGGGGGGGGGGGGGGGGGGGGGGGGGGGGGGGGGGGGGGGGGCACAGGGGGGGGGACAGGGGGGCCCCCCG
>NZ_JBFABA010000016.1:58252-116143 GCF_040640115.1 Micromonospora sp. NPDC023644
CGCCCGGCTGCGCGGGCGGCCGGGCCCCCGCCCGGCCCGCCGCGACGCCGACTCACGGCGAGGGGGTACGACGGCGATGGCGGGTTCGGTGCACACGGTCGCGGTCATCGGGGCCGGCAAGATCGGTGAGCTGATGCTCTCCGGGCTGCTGCGGTCGGGCTGGCCGGTGGACCGGCTGCTGGCCACCGCCCGCCGGCCCGCCCGCGCCGAGGAGCTGACCGCCCGGTACGGCGTCCGGGTGGTCGACAACCTCACGGCGGTGGCCGAGGCGGAGGTGCTCGCCGTCTCGGTCAAGCCGCAGGACGCGGCGACGCTGCTGGAGGAGATCGGGCCGAAGGTGCCCGCCGACAAGCTGGTCATCTCCCTCTGCGCCGGCCTGCCGACCAGCTTCTTCAACCGCCGGCTGCCCGAGGGCACGCCCGTGGTGCGGGTGATGACCAACACCCCGGCCCTGGTCGACCAGGCGATGACGGCGATCTCCGCAGGCGCGCACGCCACCGGCACGCACCTCGCGCTGGCCGAGGAGATGTTCAAGCCGCTGGGGTCGACCGTCCGGGTGCCCGAGTCCCAGCAGGACGCGGTGACCGCGCTCTCCGGCTCCGGGCCGGCGTACTTCTACCTGCTGGTCGAGGCGATGATCGACGCCGGCATCCTGCTCGGCCTGCCCCGGCAGGTCGCGCACGAGCTGATCGTGCAGACCGCGATCGGCTCCGCCGTCATGCTGCGCGACTCCGGCGAGCACCCGGTGAAGCTGCGCGAGGCGGTCACCTCGCCGGCCGGCACCACCATCTCCGCCGTGCGCGAGCTGGAGAAGCACGGCGTACGGGCGGCGCTGCTCGCCGCGCTGGAGGCGGCCCGGGACCGGGCCCGCGAGCTGGCGGCCCAGGCCGACTGACTCTTCCCCGCCGTACGTGGACGCGATCGGTGACGTCGGACCCGACCACTGAGCACGAGGCCACGCATCTCGGCCACGAGGTGTCTGTCGCTATCGTTTTTTTCGTTTCAGCGCGTATCGTGGGTGAACGGGATCGACACGCTCGGAGGACCTTGTGACGGTGGTACCCGCAGGTGGGGTGGAACCCGATGGTGAGGAGCTGAGGCGTTTCGCCCGGCGATCGCTGCGGGGACGGCGACTGCAGCTCATCGTCGACGGAGGCGAGCCGGTCGACGTGCCGCCCGTGGTGGGCGATGCCCTCGCCGAAGTGGTGTCGATCCTGGGGCGCGGGCGGCCGGTCCGAGTCATGCCGGAGAACGTCGAACTGTCGACGGGAGAGGCCGCCGCGATCCTCGGCGTGACCAGGCCTACGGTGGTCAAGCTGATGAACGACGGCCTGCTGCCCTACACCCGCCCCAACTCCAGCCGCCGAGTCGCACTGCATGACGTGCTGGCTTACAAGGAGCGGCGATCGAGGGCGCGCCGTGAGGCGCTGGACGAGCTGACCGCCGACGCGATCGACATGGGCGTCTACGACGACGCGATCCGGCGTGGCCGCCAGCCGTCATCCGATGAGCCGGCGCGTGACGGCCGCTGATGATCGTTGCCGTGCTGGACGCCTGCGTACTCGTACCGAGCGTGCTTGCCGACACCCTGCTGCGCTGCGCCGAGCAGGACCTGTACCGCCCGGTCTGAACTCGCACGATCCTTGATGAGCTGCGTCGCAACCTTCCGCCGTCGGTTCTTGGCGCCAAGGCCGAACGCAGGGTCGAGGTCATGCGGGAGCACTTCCCGGAAGCGATGGTCTCCGGGTACGAGCACCTCATCAACGAGATGACCAACCACCCCAAGGATCGTCACGTGCTCGCCGCCGCCGTCGCAGCCGACGCGGAGGCGATCGTCACGGCCAACCTTCGTGACTTTCCTGACCATGCGCTTGCTCCGTACGCCATCGAGGTGCTGCACCCGGACGACTTCCTCTGCACGCTGTTGGATGAGTCGCCGAGCCGGATCGCGGACATCATTGCGGACCAGGCGGAGGCAACCGGCAGGGGCGGGCGCCCACAGCTCACCATCGACGATGTCCTGAGTGGCCTCGCCGGATGCCGGGCGATCCGGTTCGCCCACCGGGTCTCTCTTGGAATCGCAGGCGGCCGGTAGCTGCCTGCCAACGCCGAGTATCCGTGGCTCCGGCTCAACGAGCGGCTGCGCCCCGCGCTCCGGCTGGCCGAACCGGTGCTTGCCGGGGGTCTGTCGAGGCGGGATCGAGATCGTCTGCCGTGCGCTCGACCTCGACGCCGACCCGGCCAGCCTCCTCGCCCGGGTCGGCGCCTTGGCCGGTGAGCTCATCAGTAGAGCAGGTGGGGCTCGCGTCGACGGTTGAAGTCCGCCAGCTCGTCGGCCCAGGCGCCGACCACGTCGTCCACGTCGGCGCCCGCGTCGATCATCGTGCGCAGCCGCGGCGAGCCGGTCAGCTTGTCGATCCAGTACGGCCGCACGGCGTCCCAGGAGTCGCGCCGCCACGCGAACGCCGGGTACTTGTGCGCCTCCACCAGCATCGCGACCGCCGTGCGGATCGGGTCGTACGTCGCCCGGTCGACGACCTTCACCTCGACCCCGGCGCAGAGCTTGTTGAGCAGGGCGGGCTTCTGGCCGGCGGACGTCGGCGTGAAGTACGCCTCGCGGAACTCGACGCCGGGCAGCTCGCGGGCGTTGAGCCGGTCGGACCAGTGGTAGTCGAAGTCGGCGGCCAGGCCGCCGATCAGCTCGAACGGCCGGCAGGTGCCCCGGCCCTCGGTGATCGAGGCGACGCCCTCGAACAGGCCGGTGCCGGGGTAGACCAGCGCGGTCTCCGCGGTGGGCATGTTCGGGCTGGGCATCACCCAGGGCAGGTCGGTGTCGGCGGCCAGCTTGTCGCGCTTCCAGTGCCGGCACTTCACGACGTGCAGGTCGACCTGGCGGCCGGCCTCGGCGGGCAGGAACTCCGCGTTGAAGAACCGGGCCAGCTCGCCGACGGTCATGCCGTGCTGCTGGACGATCTCCTTGAGGCCCACGCCGGAGGTGTAGCCGGCGGTCATCATCGGCCCGTAGGCCCGGCCACCGACGGGGTTCGGCCGGTCCAGCACCACGTACCGCTTGCCGACGCGGGCGGCGGCCATCATGGAGGTGTACATGGTCCAGATGTACGTGTAGAAGCGGGCGCCGACGTCCTGGATGTCGAAGACGACGGTGTCGACGCCGGCCTGGGTGAACATGGTCTCCCACTTGGCCTGCGAGGCGCCGTACGCGTCGTAGACGGTGATTCCGGTGCGGGCGTCGACGCCGGTGCCCTCGCTGCCCCCGGCCTGGGCCGAGCCGCGGAAGCCGTGCTCGGGGCCGAACGCGGCGGCCAGCCGCACCGCGCCGGAGGCGTGCATCAGGTCGACCAGGTGCCGGTAGGCCGAGTCCACGCCGGTGGGGTTCGAGATCACGCCCACCCGCTGACCCGCGAGGTCGGCGAAGCCGGATCGGACGAGCACGTCGAGGCCGGTCTCCACGTGGCGGATGCCGGGCGCGGCGTGGCCGGCCGCGCCGGGTGCCGTCGCCGCGATCGCGCCCGCGGTCACCGCACCCGCTCCGGCCAGGAACTTCCTTCGCTCCATGTCGACCCTCCCGTCGGTTTGGTCGAAACTTAGCTACACGTGGATGCCCCGTCAAGGAAGGTTAGCTACAAACCCGGCTCCGGCCGGGCGTGGCGGGGCCGTCGTGTGCTCCATACTGGCCCGGTGTTCACCCTCGCCCAGGCCCGCCACCTGATCGCCACCCTGCGCCCACGCGTCGACGAGCTGATCCGGCTGCGGGCCGACCTGGCCGAGCTGCGCGTCGACCTGGCCGCCCGGGGCAACAGCCCGCTCGGCGGACTGGCGGAGGTCAAGGGGCTGGAGGCGCGGCTGCACGCCCTCGTCGAGGAGCTGCACTCCCACGACATCCAGGTCAAGGGCATCGCGCCGGTGCTGCTCGACTTCCCCGGCGAGCGGGACGGCCGGCCGGTGCTCTGGTGCTGGCTGGAGGGGGACACGGACGTGCGCTGGTACCACCGGGTGGAGTGCGGCTTCGCCGGCCGTCGCCCGGTCTGATCCGGCGCGGCGGGACCGGCCGGCCGCCGCCCTGCCCGGGCCGGTGACGGGGGAGCGGACAGGCCCCGCCGGTGCTGCTCAGGCCAGGGACGCGAGCGTGGCCGGGGAGACGTTGCCGCCGCTGAGGACCAGCACGGTACGGGTGCCCGGCGCGGCGTCGACCAGGCCGGCCCGCAACGCGGCGAGGGTGACGGCGGCGGACGGCTCGACCAGGAGTTTCGTCGCGTCCAGCAGCTCCCACCAGGCGGCCCGGATGTCCTCCTCGGACACCTCGACCACGTCGTCCACCAGTGCGCGCACGTGCGCCAGGGTGTGCCGCCCGGCGAACGGGGCCGCCAACCCGTCGGCGATCGACGTCGGCCGTACCGCGAGGGCGTCGCCGCCGGTGCGCAGCGCATGGCCCACCGCGTTGGCGGTGAGCGGCTCGACCCCGACGACGCGGGCGGTCGGGACGGCCGCCCGGACGGCCGCCGCCACCCCGCTGATCAGCCCGCCGCCGCCCATCGGCACGAGGACCAGCTCCGGCGGCGGGCCGTCGGCCAGGATCTCCCTGCCGACGGTGGCCTGGCCGGCGATGACGTCCGGCTCGTCGAACGGGTGCAGGAGGTGGTAGCCGCGCTCCGCCGCGAGGGCCTGGCAGGTGCCCAGCAGGTCGTCGGTGAGGACGACCTCACCGCCGTACCGCCGGACCGCCTCGATCTTGGTCGGCACCGCGTGCGGTGGCATGCAGACGACGGTCGGCAGGCCGAAGGCGCTGCCGGCGAAGGCCACGGCCGTCGCGTGGTTGCCGGCGGAGAAGGCGGTCAGCCCGGCGGGCGCCCCCTCCCGTTCGACGCGGGCGAGCAGCGCGTTCAGCGCGCCCCGCACCTTGAAGCTGCCGGTGTGCTGGAGGTTCTCCGCCTTCACCGCGAGGTCGAGCCCGAACGGGTCGCCGAGGCGGGGGCAGGGCAGCAGTGGCGTGCGGGCGACCCGCCCCTCAATGCGCTTCTCGGCCGCGATGACGTCGTCCACGGTGGTGAGCTGCACGGTCGCAGCCTAGCCCGGCCCGGCCGGTCGCACCGCCCGTGGTGCGACCGGCCGGACCGTGGTGCGGCCGGTCAGCGGGTGGCTTCGGCCAGGGCGGCGCGCACCCTGGCGGCGTCGGCCGGCGCCTCGCGCTCCCAGTTCGCCGGGTCGGCCGAGTAGATGGTCCCGTACGCCGGGGTGTCCGGCTGGAAGCGCCAGCTCTCGGCCAGCGTCCCGGCGTCCACGGCGTCGTAGCCGATCCGGTCGAGGAATGCCGTGGCCTCCGCCTTCGCGCCCGCGTCGTCGCCAGCGATGGGCAGCGCGCTGCGGTCGTCGGCACCGGTCGGCCGGGCCAGTTCGTGCAGGTGCTTGAAGAAGATGTTGTTGAACACCTTGACCACCCGCGACTGCGGCAGGTGCCGCTGGAGCAGTTCGCTGCTGGTGGTGGAGCCCGAGTCGAGCTCGGGGAACCGGCCGTCCCGCTCCGGGTAGTAGTTGTTGGTGTCGAGCACCAGCTTGCCGGCGAGCGGCTCGACCGGCACGTCCCGGTACGCCTTCAGCGGGATGGTGACGACCACCAGGTCGCCGGCCTCCGCGGCCTCCCGGACCGTGGCAGCCCGGGCCTGCGGGCCCAGCTCCTCGACGAGGTCCTTGAGGGTCTCCGGGCCGCGCGAGTTGCTGAGCACGACGTCGTAGCCGGCGGCCACCGCCAGCCGCGCCACCGTGCCGCCGATGTGTCCACTGCCGATCAGTCCCACAGTTGTCATGTCGGTTCCCAACTCCGTTCGCGCTGACGCTATTCCCCACCGGTCTGGTCGACAATCCCGCCTGCCGCCTGCCGCCTGCCGCCTGCCGCCTGCCGCCTGCCGTCTGCCGACAGGCGTAGGGCGTCGGTGAGCTGGCGGGCCGACGGTGCCGGGCCGGGAGGCGGGGTGCCGGCGGCGGGGCGGCCCACGCGCCCGTCCGCCCAACGTACTGCCGGCCCGGGCGCCGGGGGACGGCTTCGACGACACCGCCTGCCGGGCGACCCGCGTCGCCGTCGCGGGCGGGGCCGGTGTCGGACCCGGCGGCTAGCCTGCCTCCACTTGCGAACACGGAACGGGGAGTGCGATGGGCGCGTGGGCGGTGGGGCCGTTCGACAACGACACGGCGGCGGACTGGTGCGCCAGTCTCGACGAGGCGTCGCCGGAGCGGCGGCCCCTGCTGGTGGAGCAGGCGCTGCGCGAGGCGGTGCGGGAGGGCGACTTCCTGGACTCGTGGCCCGGGGCCAGGGCGGTGGCGGCGTCGGCGGTGGTCGCCGCGCACCTCCCCGGCGGCCCGCCGGTCGACTCGGTCTACGCGCCGGACTTCCTCACCGCCGGCGGGCGCCTGACGCTTCCCGCGGAGCTGCCGGCGCTGGCCCTGCGGGCGCTGGACCGGGTGCTCGCCAACGGTTCCGAGCTGGCCGAGCTCTGGGACGAGGCCGGGGAGCTCGACGAGTTCGCCGCCGCGCTCGCCCCGATCCGGGCCGCGCTGGCCGACCCGACCGGGGCCGCCGTCGTCGGGGGCTGAGGCGCGGGAGTCACGGCCGGCGGGGCCCGGGTGGGACGCGCCCGGTCCGGCCGCCCGGATCGCCGTCGCGCCGGACCGCCACCACCACCCGCTCGACGCGTTCGCCGGTCCTCGGGTCGGTCCAGCCGAACACCACCGGCCTGGCCGCCGCGAGGAGCTCCCAGACGAACGGCGGCAGGTCCTCGGGCGACATCCGGATGTAGGACGCTGAGTGGTCGACCCGGCCGAGCAGGTGGTCCAGCGCGAAGCGGTGCCGCCCGGGGGCGTCGAGGTGCTCGGGGGCCGGCGGGAGGTGGCGCAGGCGGCCATGGTCGCGCAGCACGTCGTCGGGCACGGCGGCGTCGAGCACCACCCGACCGGCGTCGAGCGGGCGCTGGATGCTGACGTGGTGCTCGGGCGGAACCTCGCCCGGTGCGAGCGCCCCCTGCACCGCGAAGAACATCCCGCCCCCCTTCGCCCGGACCAGGTGTCGCCGATCGTAGTCCGGTCGACACCCAGCGGCACGGCGGAGTCCGCGTCGGACGCCGGAACGCCGGGACTCCTGGAAGATCGGCCGCCCCGAAGCCCGGCCGCCCCGAAGCCCGGCCGCCCCGAAGCCCGGCCGCCCCGAAGCCCGGCCGCCCCGAAGCCCGGATGCCCGGAAGCTCGGCCGCGCGGACGCCCGGGCGTGCGTGTGATCGCCGGCTCGGTCGCGGTGGCGTCGCGTCGCCCCGCGCCGGGGGCCGGCGTGGGGCGGGCTCGGGCTGCTCAGGCCGCCGGCGGCAGCACCTTCTCGATCGCGGCGCGCAGGTCGGCCGAGCCGGGCTCGACGGTGGGCGCGAACCGGGCCGTCACCGTGCCGTCCGGGGCGACGAGGAACTTCTCGAAGTTCCACCGCACGTCGCCGGTGTGGCCCTCGGCGTCGGCGGTCCCCACCAGCGTCGCGTAGAGCGGGTGGCGGTCCGGGCCGTTCACGTCGACCTTCTCGGTCAGCGGGAAGCTCACCCCGTAATTGACCTGGCAGAACTCGCTGATCTCGGCGGCGCTGCCCGGCTCCTGGCCGGCGAACTGGTTGCAGGGCACGCCGAGCACCACCAGGCCGCGGTCGGCGTACTCGTCGTGCAGCGCCTGGAGGCCGGCGTACTGGGGGGTGAGGCCGCAGCGCGAGGCGACGTTGACCACCAGCAGCGCGCGTCCGCGGTACTGCGCGAGGTCGGCCGGGCCGCCGGCCAGGGCGTCGATCCGGGTGTCGAAGACGGTCATGGGCCGAGGCTACGCGTCGTCGCCGGGCCGTCGCCGACCGCCATCCGGAGGGGTGCATCGGCGGGGCCGGGCGCGCTCCCAATGGAAATCGATACATGCACATCTTGACGAAGCGATGACGGCGTGAGTAGCGTCTCACCATCAATCTGGAAAGTTTCCTAACTGTTTAGGGAGACGCCGCATGAAGAGATCGCTCCGCCGGGCCCTCTGGGTCGGCGCCGTGATGGCGGTGACCGCCGCCACGGTCCCGATGGCCAGTGCGTTCGGCGCCGGCAGCGTGACCGCCGGATTCGCCAAGGCGCAGGACTGGGGGACCGGTCACGAGACGCGGGTGACCATCACCAACGGGACGAGCGCCCCGGTGAGCACCTGGCGCATCGAGTTCGACCTGCCGTCGGGCACCAGCATCAGCAGCTCCTGGGACGCCGACGTCACGCGCACCGGCGACCACTACGTCGCGGTCAAGAAGAGCTGGGCCGGTCCGATCGCGGCGGGCGCCGCGTTCAGCTGGGGTTACAACGGCACCGGCGCGTACAAGGCGCCGCTGAACTGCACGATCAACGGCGCGCCGTGCGGCGGCGGCACCCCGCCGCCCACCACCGCGCCGCCCACCACCACCCCGCCGACCACGGCGCCGCCCACCACCCCGCCGCCGACCACGCCCCCACCCACCACCCCGCCGCCGGGCCCGGGCGGCAAGAAGGTCGTCGGCTACTTCGCGCAGTGGGGCGTCTACGCCCGCAACTACCACGTGAAGAACATCCACACCAGCGGCTCGGCCGCCAAGCTGACCCACATCCTGTACGCCTTCGGCAACACCACCGGTGGCCGCTGCACCATCGGTGACAGCTACGCCGACTACGAGAAGGCCTACACCGCGGCGGACAGCGTCGACGGCGTCGCCGACACCTGGGACCAGCCGCTGCGCGGCAGCTTCAACCAGCTGCGCAAGCTCAAGAAGATGTACCCGAACCTGAAGGTGATCTGGTCCTTCGGCGGCTGGACCTGGTCCGGCGGCTTCACCCAGGCCGCGCAGAACCCGGCCGCGTTCGCCGAGAGCTGCCACAACCTGGTCGAGGACCCGCGCTGGGCGGACGTCTTCGACGGCATCGACGTCGACTGGGAGTACCCGAACGCCTGCGGCCTGACCTGCGACAGCAGCGGCCCGAACGCCTTCAAGAACGTGGTCAGCGCGCTGCGCTCGAAGTTCGGCTCGTCGGCGCTGGTCACCGCCGCGATCACGGCGGACGGCAGCAACGGCGGCAAGATCGACGCCACCGACTACGCCGGCGCCGCGGCGCACCTCAACTGGATCATGCCGATGACGTACGACTACTTCGGCGCCTTCAACGCGCAGGGCCCCACCGCCCCGCACTCCCCGCTCACCTCGTACGCCGGCATCCCGCAGCAGGGCTTCTGGTCCGACGCGGCGATCCAGAAGCTCAAGAGCAAGGGCATCCCGTCCGACAAGCTGCTGCTCGGCATCGGCTTCTACGGTCGGGGCTGGACCGGGGTGACCCAGACGGCGCCCGGCGGCACCGCCACCGGCCCCGCCCCGGGCACCTACGAGCAGGGCATCGAGGACTACAAGGTCCTCAAGAACACCTGCCCGGCCACCGGCACGATCGCCGGTACGGCGTACGCCAAGTGCGGCAGCAACTGGTGGAGCTACGACACCCCCTCCACGATCAACGGCAAGATGACGTACGCGAACAACCAGGGCCTCGGTGGCGCCTTCTTCTGGGAGCTCTCCGGTGACACCAGCAACGGCGAGCTGATCGGCGCCATCAAGGGCGGTCTCGGCTGAGCCGAGCGCCGACGCACCACCCACACGGCGGGGAGGGACCACGCACCGGTCCCTCCCCGCCCGCCGTGCCCGCTCGACGCGGGACGCGGCCGGCCTCGACCCGGGCGCTGGTGGCGTCCGGGCCCGGCCACGTCGCGCGCCGACCGCCGCGTCCGGGCGCGGCGGCGTCCGGGGACATGTGTCGATGTGACAGACTCGCCGCTCAACGGGCTCGATGTCCACGGCGACGGAGGTGGCGATGCGCGCGACGCGCGGGAGGCTGGCGGCGAGCGCCGCGCTGCTCGGGACCCTGCCCCTCGCCCTGCTCGGCTGCGGCATCGGCGAGGAGGAGGACCCGGCGACCAGACCCGGGCGGGCCCCGGCCGAGGAGGCCACCACGAAGTCGCGGGAGCGGGTGCAGGCCTACCTCGACGCGATGACCGCCAAGGACGTCGCGGCCGGGCGCAGCCAGCTCTGCGCCGCCCTCCAGGAGAGCTTCGACGCCGCCGCGACCGGCCCCAACGGCGACTTCGCCGACCACTTCAAGGTGCCGCAGGCCGAGATCACCGACATCCGCCCCGGTCCCCGGGGCCAGGAGGTGAGCACGTCGATCTCGGTCACCGCCGGCTCCCGCACGATCACCCGGCCGCTGCTGTTCACGGTCACCCGCGACGGCGCCGACTGGTGCATCGCGGCCGAGGCGCCGGGCGGCAACACCCCGGCCCCCGCCGCCACCGCCTGACCTGCACCCGGGTGAATCCGCTCTCACCTGCCGGAACCATCCCCCTCGCCGGTCGGTCGCCGGGCCGGTCGCCGTACGCTTCCTGTCATGCGCCATGAGTGGCATCAGCTGAGCCATCCCGCGGTGGGCAGCCCTGGGCTGCAGACCAGCCGTCCGACCGTCGACTCCGCCGAGGACGCGGCCCTTGGCCTCGACCGCTGGCGGGAGCTGCCGCGCGCGCAGACCCCGCCCTGGCCGGACCCGGCGGGCGTCGCCGAGGTGTGCAAGGTGCTCGACACCGTGCCCTCGGTGGTGGCGCCCTACGAGGTCGACCAGCTGCGGCAGCGGCTGGCGCTGGTGTGCGAGGGCAAGGCGTTCCTCCTCCAGGGCGGCGACTGCGCGGAGACCTTCGTCGACAACACCGAGAGCCACCTGCTGGCCAACGCCCGCACCCTGCTCCAGATGGCGATCGTGCTCACCTACGGCGCCTCGCTGCCGGTGGTCAAGGTGGCCCGGGTCGCCGGGCAGTACACCAAGCCCCGGTCGCTGCCGACCGACGCGCGCGGCCTGCCCGCCTACCGCGGCGACATGATCAACTCGCTGGAGGCGACGCCGGAGGCGCGGGCCGCCGACCCGCAGCGAATGATCCGGGCGTACGCGAACTCGGCCGCCGCGATGAACATGCTCCGCGCGTACCTGGCCGGCGGGCTGGCCGATCTGCACGCCGTGCACGACTGGAACAAGGGCTTCGTCAAGAACTCCCCGGCCGGTGAGCGCTACGAGGCGATCGCCCGCGAGATCGACCGGGCGCTGGCCTTCATCCGGGCCTGCGGGATGACCGACGACGAGGCGCTGCGCACCGTCACCCTCTACTGCTCGCACGAGGCCCTCGCCCTGGAGTACGACCGGGCGCTGACCCGGGTCTCCGACCGCCGGGCGTACGGCCTGTCCGGGCACTTCCTGTGGATCGGCGAGCGCACCCGGCAGATCGACGGGGCGCACATCGACTTCATCTCCCGCATCGCCAACCCGATCGGCGTGAAGCTGGGCCCGACGACGACCCCGGACGAGGCGATCGAGCTCTGCGAGAAGCTCAATCCGGAGAACGTCCCCGGCCGGCTCACCCTGATCAGCCGGATGGGCAACCACCGGGTCCGCGACGCCCTGCCGCCGATCGTGGCGAAGGTGACCGCCGCCGGCGCCAAGGTGGTCTGGCAGTGCGACCCGATGCACGGCAACACGCACGAGTCGTCCAACGGCTACAAGACCCGGCACTTCGACCGCATCGTCGACGAGGTGCTCGGCTACTTCGAGGTGCACCGGGGCCTGGAGACCCACCCCGGCGGCCTGCACGTGGAGCTGACCGGTGAGGACGTCACCGAGTGCCTCGGCGGCGCCCAGGGCATCGAGGACCTCGACCTGCCCGGCCGGTACGAGACCGCCTGCGACCCGCGACTGAACACCCAACAGTCGCTGGAGCTGGCTTTCCTCGTGGCGGAGATGCTCCGTGGCTGACGCGAGGAGTGAGCTTGCGAGCCCCGCAGTCGGCGGCCGAAGGGACGACAGTGGCTGACTCACCCGTCGATCTACGCTCCGACACCGTCACCCGGCCGACCGCCGGGATGCGGGAAGCGATGGCCGCCGCCGAGGTCGGCGACGACGTCTACGGCGAGGACCCGACCGTCAACGCGCTGGAGGCGGAGGTCGCCGCGCTGTTCGGACACGAGGCGGCGCTGTTCGCCCCGAGCGGGTCGATGGCCAACCAGATCGCCCTGCAACTGGTGGTGCCGCCGGGCAACGAGCTGCTCTGCGACGCCGATGCGCACATCGTGACGTACGAGATCGGGGCCGCCGCGGCGTACGGCGGCATCTCCTCGCGGACCTGGCCGGCGGTCGGCGCGGACGTCGACCCGGACGCGGTCGCCGCCATGGTCCGCCCGGACGGCTACTGGGCGGTGCCCACCCGGGCGATCGCCGTCGAGCAGACCCACAACCGCGGCGGCGGCGGGGTCATCCCGCTGGCGACCCTGCGCGAGCTGCGCCGGGTCGCCGACGACGCGCAGGCCGCGCTGCACTGCGACGGCGCCCGGATCTGGCACGCGCACGTCGCCGACGGCGTGCCGCTGGCCGACTACGGCGCCCTCTTCGACACCCTCTCGGTCTGCCTCTCCAAGGGGCTCGGCGCGCCGGTCGGCTCGCTGGTCGTCGGCAGCGCCGACAAGATCGAGCGGGCCCGGTTCGTCCGCAAGCGGATGGGTGGTGGGATGCGGCAGGCCGGCATCCTGGCCGCCGCCGGCCGGTACGCGCTGGCGCACCACGTCGACCGGCTCGCCGCCGACCACGCCCGGGCGGCCCGGCTCGCCGAGGCGATCGCCCCGTTCGGGGTGCTGGCCACGACCGTCCGGACCAACCTGGTGCCGCTGGACCTGAGCAAGGCGCCGCTGGACGCGCACGCCCTGGCCGCCGCCGCCCGCGCCGAGGGCGTCCTGGTCTCGGTGCTCGGCCCCCGCACGGCCCGCCTGGTCACCCACATGGACGTCGACGACGCCGGCATCGACCGCGCCGTCGAGGTCCTCACCCGCATCCTGCGGGGCTGACCGCCCCCGTCGGCGGGCCCGCGTCACGGCGGACGCGGACCCGCCGGTCGAGGTCGCCTGGGATTCGCTGGCAGAGACCGGCCGGCGGCGTGCGCCCGCGTCGGTCCCCGACGGGCGGCCGCTCAGGGGTGCAGGCGTTTGAGGGTGGCGATGTCGACGGCGTGGCCGACGTGCTTCTCCGTGGGGGTCTCCACCACGACCGGGACGCCGGCGGTGGCCGGGTGCGCCATCAGCTCGGCGAACGCCGGCTCGCCGATGGTGCCCTTGCCGATGTTCTCGTGCCGGTCCCGGGTGGAGCCGCAGAGGTCCTTCGAGTCGTTCGCGTGCACCAGCCGCAGCCGGTCGGCCCCGACCGTCGCCACGAGGGTGTCCAGCGTCGCGGTCATGCCGCCCTCGACGGCCAGGTCGTGCCCCGCGGCCCAGGCGTGGCACGTGTCGAAGCAGACCCCGAGCCAGGGGTGCCGGTCCACCGCGTCGAGGTAGGGCCCGAGCTGCTCCAGCCGGGAGGCGAGCGAGCGGCCCCCGCCCGCGCTCGGCTCGACCAGCAGCCGCGGGCCGTCCACCGCCGCCGCCTCGTCGAGCAGCGGCAGCAGCGTCTCGCGCACCTGCCGCATCGCGGCCTCGGCGTGCCCCTCGTCGACCGAGCTGCCGGCGTGGAAGACCACGCCCCTGGCGCCGATCTCCCGGCCCCGGCGCAGCGCGTGGGCGAGCGTCTCCGCCGAACGCTCGACCGTGTTCGCGGTGGGGGAGCCGAGGTTGACCAGCAGCGACGCGTGGATGAAGACGGGGATGCCCCGCTCGTCGCAGCCGTCGCGGAACGACACGTCCTGGGCCGGGTCGCCGGGCGGCAGCGCCCAGCCCCGCGAGTTGGACACGTAGACCTGCACGACCTGCGAGCCGGCCGCGTCGGCGTACGGCAGGGCGGCTCTCGCCAGGCCGCCCGAGGTGGGCGTGTGCGAGCCGACCGGCCGGTGCTGCACCGGCATCCCTACATGCACCCGAGGGTGACCGGGGTGGCCGGCGGCACCTGCGTGTTCTCCGGCGGGTTCTGGAAGCGGGTGATGCCGTTCGGGTTGAACTGGATCGCCACCGGGAAGCCCTGGCTCTCCAGCAGCTGCTTGGCCTGCTGACAGGGCAGGTCGATGACCCGGGGCACGGCGACCAGCGGCGGGCCCTTGCTGAGTTCCAGCTTGACCTTCGCGCCCCGCTCCACCCCGGTGCCGTCCGCCGGGCTCTGCCCGAGGATCTCGTCCTTGGGCTTGTCGGAGTCCTTGTAGGTGGGCGGCTCCACCAGCACCAGGCCCAGCTGGGCGAGGATCGTCCGGGCCTCGCCCAGGCTCTTGCCGACCAGGTTCGGCACCGAGATCGGGGCCTTGCCCTTGCTCAGGACGACCGTGACCTTGTCGCCCGGCTTCACCTCGGTGCCGACCTTCGGGTCGGTGTCGATCACGACGCCCGCGGGCAGGTTGTCGTCGTAGCGGGCGGTGCCCTTCGCCACCACCAGCTTCGCGTCGAGCAGGTCCGCCTCGGCGAGCTCGAACTCCTTGCCCACCACGTCGGGCACCGGGAACCGCTCCGGACCCAGCGAGAGGGTCAGCGTGATCGTGCCGCCCTTGACGATCCGGGTGGTGGAGACCGGGTCCTGCGCCAGGACGGCGTCCTTCGGGACCTTCTCGTCGTAGCGCGGCTCGGCGTAGCTGAGGACGACCCCGGCGCGGGCGGCCTGCGCCTCCGCGTCGGCCTTGGTCATGGCCACCAGCTGCGGCGCCTCCGTGTAGCGCCCGGCCGCGAGCCACCAGCCGCCGAGGGCGGCCACCAGGACCAGCACCACCGCGGCGGCGATGACCGCCGTGCGGCCCCGCGGGTCGCCCATGACCCGGGTGCGCAGCGCGGACAGCCGCGACCACAGGCTCTCGCCCTCCTCGGGCTCGGCCCGGCGACGGCCGCCCCGGGGACCGCCGCCCTCGGGCAGCCGGGCCCAGGCGGGCCGCTCGGCCGGCCGGACCGCCGCGACCATCATGGTCGGCCCGGCCATCGGCTCGTCGGACACCCGGCGCAACACGGCGGTACGCGTGTTCGCGTCGCCCAGGTCGTCGCGGACCGCCTGCACCTCGGCCAGCAGCGCGCCGGCGTCGGTCGGGCGCGCGCCCGGCTCACGCCGGGTGGCCCGGGCGACCAGCTCGTCGAGCGCCTTGGGCAGGCCGGGCACCAGGGTCGACGGCGCCGGGACGTCCTTGTCGACGTGCTGCCAGGCGACGTCGACCGGGCGGTCCCCGTCGTAGGGCACCCGACCGGTGAGCATCTCGAACAGCACGATGCCGGCGGAGTAGACGTCGGTGCGGGGGTCGGCGTGCCCCTCGGTGACCAGTTCCGGGGCCACGTACGCGACCGTGGCCATCAACTGGTTGCCGTTCTCGTCGTCGGCGCTCGCCTCGACCGCCTGGGCCAGCCCGAAGTCGGCGACCTTGACCACGCTGTCGACCAGGTTGGCCGGGCCGCCGGTGGGGGCCTCGGCGACCAGCACGTTCTCCGGCTTCACGTCGCGGTGCACCAGCCCCGCCCGGTGCGCGGCGGCGATCGCGGCGAGCATCTGCTCGCCGATGGCCAGCGCCTCGTCGGGGTTGAGCCGGCGCCGCTCGGCGAGCACGTCACGCAGGGTGCGACCGCGGACGTACTCCATCACGAGGTAGGGCAGGCCGGAGTGGGTGCCCTGGTCGTAGACCGCGACGACGTTGGGGTGGGTCAGCCGGGCGATGGTCTTCGCCTCGTCGGTGAACCGCTCCACGAAGCCCGCGACCCGCGCCTGCGGCTCCGGGGCCTGGGACGGGTGGATGATCTTGAGCGCCACGGTGCGCTCGAGGCGCTCGTCGGTGGCGGTGTACACGGTCGCCATGCCGCCACGGGCCACGCGACCGCGAATGCGGTAGCGCCCGTCGATCAGCGAGCCCAGCAACGTGTCGGCGACCTGTGTGTCCATCGGCAGGGAGTCTATGTGTCCAGGGGGTGAAGGTTGAACAGGATGCTACAGATGGGGTGCGACCACGATTGTCCCGCCGCGCTCGCCCGCCCCGTCGGCCCTGCTCAGCCGGCTCGTCGGGGTGCCGTTGGTCCCGGCCGGGAGGGACATGGCAGGGTGGTCCGGTGACCGACTCAGTACCCGCCGACCGGGCCGTGCCCGGCCCCGAATCCGCCGGCCCCACCGATGCCGCCGACTGGCTGACCCTGCCGGACGTGGCCGAGCGCCTCGACGTGTCGATCAGCAAGGTGCACCAGATGATCCGGGACCGGGAGCTGATCGCGGTACGCCGCGACGGCGTCCGCCGGATGCCGGCCGACCTGGTGGCCAACCAGACGGTGCTCAAGCACCTGCCCGGCGTGCTCAACCTGCTCACCGACGCGGGCTACGACGACGAGGCCGCGCTGCGCTGGCTCTACGCGCCGGACGACACCCTGCCGGGCGGCGTCCCCGCGAAGGCGCTCGCCGGCGACCAGGCCCGCGAGGTGAAGCGCCGGGCCCAGGCCCTGGGCTTCTGACCCTCGCCCCGCACCTCCCGCGCGACCCTGCACCTGTCGCCCCGACACGGGGGCGACGGGTGCAGGATCGCGTGCGGGTGCGGGTGCGGGTGCGGGTGGGCGGCCGGGCGGTCGGGCGGGTCAGTCGGCGCGGCGGGTGGCGGCGATGGCCAGGTCGACCAGGGCCTGCCGGGCCTCGGTGTCCAGGTCGACGGCGGCCAGCGCGGCCAGCGCGGTGTCGGTGAGCATCCCGATCCGCTGCTCCGTACGCGCCAGCGCCCCGCTGCCGTCGATCAGTTCACGCAGCCGGGCCACCCCGGCCTCGTCCAGACCCGGGTCGCCGAGCCCGCCGAGCAGCAGCTCCCGGCCCGCCCTGTCGGTCGTCTCCAGGGCCGCCGCCACCAGGTAGGTCCGCTTGCCCTCGCGGAGGTCGTCACCAGCCGGCTTGCCGGTCTGGGCGGGATCGCCGAAGACCCCCAGCACGTCGTCGCGGAGCTGGAACGCCTCGCCCAGCGGCAGCCCGTACGCGGAGTACGCCGCCCGGACCTCCGCCGACGCGTCGGCCAGCGCGGCACCGAGCAGCAGCGGCCGCTCGACCGTGTACTTCGCCGACTTGTAGCGGGCGACCTTGCCGGCCCGCTCCACCGAGGTGTCCCCGGTCACCTGGGTCAGCACGTCGAGGTACTGCCCGACGGTGACCTCGGTGCGCATGGCGTCGAAGACCGGCCGGGCCCGGGCCACCGTGTGCGGGTCCAGCCCGGCGGAGTGCAGCAGCTCGTCCGACCAGACCAGGGACAGGTCGCCCAGCAGGATCGCCGCGGCGTCGCCGAAGCCGTCCGCGTCGCCGCCCCAGCCGGCCGCCCGGTGCCGGGCCGCGAACCGCCGATGCACCGCCGGCTCGCCGCGCCGGGTGTCGGACCGGTCCATCAGGTCGTCGTGGATCAGCGCGCTGGCCTGCACGAACTCCAACGCGGCCAGGGCGGTGACCACCTGGTCGGTGTCCACCCCGCCGGCTCCCCGGAACCCCCAGTAGGCGAACGCCGGCCGCAGTCGCTTGCCGCCGCCGAGGACGAACGCCTCGATCGCCTCGGCGAGCGGAGCCAGGGCGTCGTCGACCCCGGCCATCCAGGAGCGCTGGCTGGCGAGGAACTCGGTCAGGGCCTTGTCGATCCGTTGACGCAGCCCGGCGCGGTCGACGGGGGAAACAGGAGCAGCGTGGGTCACCCCACGACGCTAGCCGGTCGGGGCGGACCCCGTCGCGCCACCGGGGGGCCGACGCGCCGCGCGCCCCGCGCGAGCCCGCCGGCCGGCCGGCCCAGGTGGCGGCCCCGAACGGGGCAGGTACGCAGCGGCCGCCGCGGCGAGCGCCCGGTACCGCCGCACGGCCGGCTCGTCGCCGTGCCCGGCCAGCCGCCGGCGTACCTCGGCCAGTTGGCCCAGTGCGCGGGGCGACCCGGCGCGGACCGCGTCGAGCAGCGCCTCGCCGGCCACCGCGCAGGCCCGCTCCACCTCGCCGAGTTGCAGGTAGCCCCGGGCCAGCCAGCCACCGTAGATCGCGGCGGTGCGGGGGCCCCGCCGCCGGACGGCGTGCAGCGGCGCCTCGGCCGGAAGCGGTCGGCCCAGCGCGACCAGCGTGCGCCCGGTCATCGCTGCCAACTCCGGCCCGTCGAGCCAGTAGAGCCACGGCGGCTCCCGGCCCGGCTCCGGCGCCTCGGTCACCCGGCAGGCCGCGTCGAGCGCCTGCCGGGCCGCCCCCGCCCGGCCCCCCAGCGCCGCGGCCAGGGCCACCCGGTGCAGCAGCAGGGCGCGCAGGCCGGGGCTGGCCGACCGCCGTGCCCCGGCGTAGGCGGTGCGGGCCAGCACCAGCGCGCCCTGCGGGTCGCCGACGCCGGCGAGCAGGTGGCTGGCCGAGCCGAGCACGTGCCCGGCGAGCGCCGGGTCGCCGGCCGTCGCGGCGGCGCGCAGCGCCAGCCGGTAGGCGTGCAGCGCGCCGGCGGCGTCCCCGGCGTCGGCGGCGAGCCAGCCGGCGAGCTGGGCGGACTCGGCCAGCTCGTGCAGCAGCCGGGAGCGCGCGGAGGGGGCGCACCCCGACAGCGCCCGCACCGCCCGCCCCAGCCGGTGTGCCCCGAGCCCGGTCAGGTCGGCCCCGCCGACGAGGTCGTCGAGCCGGCGCAGCTCCGCCAGCCGCGCCGGCCCTCCGGCGTCGCCCCGGCCGGCGGGCCGGGCGGGCGCGCCGGGCAGCAGCACGGCGCGTGGGTCGCCCAGCCAGCGCTGGGCCAGGGCGAGCAGCGCCGCCCGGGGCCGGGTGCCGCCGAAGGCCGGCGGCGGACCGAGGCTGCGGGTGCGGGCCGCGGCGGTGGCCAGCAGGTCGACCGGCACCGCGAGGACGACGGCGAGCCAGCCGAGCCAGAACTCGCCGGGGGCGCGCAGCTGCCGCTCCCACCGGGAGATCTCGTGCCGGCTGAGGGTCGGCACACCGGACGCGGCGCAGAGCTCGGCCGCGAGCCGCAGCTGGCTCCAGCCGCGGGCCAGTCGGAGCCGGGCGAGCAGCGGCCCGAGCAGTTGCGGGCCGGGCGGCGGGGGCGACGTCATCGGTCCTCCGGGCGGGTGTCGGCGCGGCGGCGGCGCGGGCCCCGGAACGGGACCGGTGCGCCACCGGTGGATGCTGACCCCCGCGCGTGCCCCCGGCGGGTCGGCCTCCGGCCGGGCCCACCCCGCGCAACCCCATGACTACTCCGGGGGTACGACGCTTTCCGGCCCCGGCTCATCCGCGTTCGTGCGGTCCTGCGTCCGCCAGTGTGGGAAGGTCTCGGCCCGCAGGGCTCGGCCCGCTAGAGTCGGGGCGTGGCGCTCGGTCTTCCATCGGTCCTCCCCAATCCGCAGCCGGCGATCGGGGAGCTGATCCGTGACCGCCAGCCGACGTTCTCCTTCGAGTTCTTCCCGCCCAAGACCGCGCAGGGCGAGCGGCTGCTGTGGCAGGCGATCCGCGAGCTGGAGTCGCTGCGCCCGTCGTTCGTCTCGATCACCTACGGCGCGGGCGGGTCGACCCGCGACACCACCGTCGCGGTCACCGAGCGGATCGCCACCGAGACCACCCTGCTGCCGATGGCCCACCTGACCGCGGTCAACCACTCCGTGGCCGAGCTGCGCCACGTCATCGGCCGGCTCGCCGGGGTCGGGGTGCGCAACGTGCTCGCCGTGCGGGGTGACCCGCCGGGCGACCCGGGCGGCGACTGGGTGCGCCACCCCGAGGGCGTGCTGCACGCCGAGGAGCTGGTCCGCTTGGTGCGCGACGCCGGCGACTTCAGCGTCGGGGTGGCGGCGTTCCCCTACAAGCACCCGCGTTCGCCCGACGTCGACAGCGACACGGAGCACTTCGTCCGCAAGTGCCGGGCCGGCGCCGACTTCGCGATCACCCAGATGTTCTTCGACGCCGACGACTACCTGCGACTGCGCGACCGGGTCGCCGCCGCCGGCTGCGACACCCCGATCCTGGCCGGCGTGATGCCGGTGACGCAGATCGGCACCATCGAGCGCTCGGTGCAGCTCTCGGGGGCACCCTTCCCGCCGGCCCTGGCCGAGCGGTTCGCGAAGGTCGCCGACGACGCGGAGGCGGTGCGCCGGCTCGGCGTCGAGCAGGCCAGCGAGATGTGCCGGCGGCTGCTCGACGAGGGCGTGCCGGGGATCCACTTCATCACCCTCAACCGCTCCACCGCCACGCGGGAGGTCTGGCAGAACCTCCAGGTCGGCGCGCGGGTGTGACCCCGGTGCCGCGACACCTGAGCGCCGGTGCGACGGTTGTTCCGTGGTGGGCACACAGCTGAACTGGGACGACTACGCCACGGCCTGGGCACGGCTGCACGGGGGGTTCGACCCCCGGGCGGCGGCCCCGGTCGTCCGCGCCTGGCTGCGGTTCGCCTACCACGTCGGGTTCGTGCTGGGCCGGCTGCGGGTCGGCCCGACCCCGGTCACCGTGGTCGGCGTGCTGCTCTGCGCCTGCGTGCCGCTGTTCGCCGTACGGCCGCAGGACGGCCCCTTCCTCGCGGCGCTGTTCGTGCTGCTCGCCGCGGTGGCGGACAGCGTCGACGGCGCGGTGGCGGTGGCCACGAACCGGACCACCCGGCTCGGCTACGTCTACGACTCGCTGGCCGACCGGCTCGGCGAGGTCGCCTGGCTGGCCGCGTTCTGGCTGATCGGGGCGCCGGGGGCGCTCGTCGTGACCGCCGGGGCGCTCTCCTGGCTGCACGAGTACGTCCGCGCCCGGGCGGTCTCCGCCGGGATGCGGGAACTCGGCGCGGTGACCGTGGGGGAACGCCCCACCCGGGTCTCGGTGGCCCTGGTCGGGCTGCTGCTGGCCGGGTTGACCGGGCTGATCGAGCCGGACCTGGCCGCCGGCACGATGACCATGGCGACCTCCGTCTGGGTGCTGCTGGCCGGGTTCGGCCTGGGCCAGTTGCTCTCCGCCGTCCGCCGCGCCCTGATCGACGCCGGCTGACCGCGCGGCGGGCCGGCCGGGCCGCGCGGTAGGGCCGGCCGGGCCGCCGGGAAGGCCCCGGGCGTGTCGACGCGGTGCCACCGCCCGTCGGCGGCGGCTACCAGGCGGTGCCCCGCCCGTCGGCGGCTACCAGGCGGGGCCGATCTCCTCGGCGACGATCTGGGCGGAGAGCGTCACCATCGGTAGGCCGCCGCCCGGGTGACTGGAGCCGCCGACCAGCCACAACCCGTGCGCCGGGCCCCGGTTGGCCGGGCGCAGCAGGCCGCCGGCGGTGCCGTAGATCGACCCGCCGGGCGCGCCGGTCGCGTCGTCCAGGTCGGCCGGGGTGCGGACCTCCCGGAACACCAGCCGGTCCCGCACGTCGACGCCGCGCTCGGCCAGCACGTCGAGGACCCGGTCGGCGTACGCCTCGGCGAGGCCGGGCCGACGCCAGTCGACGGCGCCGGTGGCGGTGCCGTGCCGGGGGGCGTTGACCAGCACGAACCACGCCTCGTGGCCGGCCGGCCGGACCATCGGGTCGTCGGCCACGGTGACGAAGACGGTGGGATCGGCCGCCGGTCGGGCCCGCACGCCGCGCCCCGGGTCGCCGAAGACCGCGTCGAACTCGGCGTCGTAGTCGCGGGGGAAGAACACGTTGTGGTGGGCCAGCCCGGAGTCCCCGGCGACGCCGAGCAGCAGCACGAAACCGGCCAGGCTGCGGTCGGTCAGCCCGGCCAGCCGGCGCGGGCTGGGCAGCAGGTCCCGGTAGAGGGTGAGCGCGTCGACGTTGGCCACCACCACGTCGGCGGGGACGGGCGCGGTGACGCCGCGCAGGCGTACGCCGTGCACCCGGCCGCCCGCGGCGTCGATCCGGGTGACCGTGGCGCCGGTTTGCACGACCACGCCGAGGTCCAGGCAGCGGGTCAGCAGCGCGTCGGCGAGCGTGCCCAGCCCGCCGCGCAGGTACCAGCCGCCGAAGGCCAGCTCGGCGTAGGGCACGGCGGCCAGCGCGGCCGGCGCCCGGCGCGGGTCGGCGCCGGTGTAGGTGGCGTACCGGTCCAGCAGCATCCGCAGCCGGGGGTCGGACAGGTGCCGTCGGCCCAGCCCGCGCAGCGTCCGGCCCGGCCCGATGGCGGCCAGGTCGCCCAGCCGCCAGGCCAGCGCGGCCAGGTCCAGCGGGGAGTCGATCGGGCGGCGCAGGATGTCCCGGTGCGACGCCTGCCACACCCGCTCGGCCCGGCGCCACAGCCGCCGCCAGTCCGCGGCGGCCCGGTCGCCGAAGGCCGCGCCGATCCGGGCGGCGAACTCGGTCGGGTCGGCGCAGGAGTCGAGGGCCGGGCCGCCGCCGGGGAAGACGTGCCGCACGATCGGGTCCACCGGCACCAGGTCCAGGTACTCGTCGAGCTTCGCGCCGGTCGCCTCGAAGAGGTCGTGGAAGACGTCGGGCAGGGTGAGCAGGCTCGGCCCGGTGTCGAAGTGGAACGGGCCCGCCGGGGTGTCGTGAAGGTACCGGCCGAGCTTGCCGCCGACGGTGCCCGTACGTTCGAGCACGGTGACCTGGTGTCCGGTGGCGGCCAGCCGGGCGGCGGTGGCCAGGCCTCCCACCCCGGCGCCGACGACCACGATCCGCGCCATGCCGCGCCTCCCTAGGTGACGGGGCGGCCGCGCCAGGACAGGCGACGCCGCTTCCGCAGATGGTACGACCGCAGGGTCAGCCAACCGAGGACCACGACCGACACGGGGTGTGCCAGCGCGTCGGGCCACCACCGGCCGCCGGTCGCCCGGGCGCTGACCGCCCGCCCGGCCACCCCGAGCAGGTAGGTCGCGAGCGCGGCGGCGGCCACCGTCGGCGCGCCGGCGGCGAGGGCGGCGAGCGCCAGCAGCGGGGGAGCGGTGTAGAGCAGGAGCAGCAGGGCCACCACGGCGGCCGCCGCCACCGGGTTGCCGAAGGTCGCCCAGAGCGACTTCGAGTAGCCGTCGCGCAGCTGCGGCCAGTCCTCGTACATCCGGCAGGCGGCCAGCCGCGAGCCGTCGGCGAGGGCGATCCGGCCGCCGGCCCGCTTGACCGCGCGGGCCAGCTCGACGTCCTCCAGGATCTTCCCGGCCACCACGGCGTGCCCGCCGGCGGCCTCGTAGCCGGCCCGGTCCACCACCAGGAACTGCCCGCCGGCGGCGGCCAGCGACGGCCGCCGCGAGCGCTCCATCGCCCGCAGCGGCAGGAAGGTCAGCCACAGCCACTGCAACAGCGGCTGGACCAGCCGGTCGGCCACCGTCGCCACCAGGATCCGGGGGTACGGCGACAGCAGCGTCACCCGCGCGGCCCGCAGCTCGGTGACGGCCGCCGCGACCGCGTCCGGGGCGAGCACCACGTCGGCGTCGACGAAGACCAGCGCGGTCGCCGCGGGGTCGGCCCGGGTGGCCAGCTGCCAGCAGGCGTGCGGCTTGCCCAGCCAGCCCGGCGGCGGGGCGACCCCGTCGAGCAGGGTGACCCGGGGGTCGTCGCCCGCCACCGCGCGGACCACGCCCGCGGTGCCGTCGGACGATCCGTCGTCGAGTACCACCACGCGCAGCCGCGGCACGCCCCGCTGGGCGAGCAGCGCGCGCAGGCACGGGGTGACCCGCGCGGCCTCGTCGCGCAGCGGCAGCAGCACCGCCACGGGCTCGGTGACCGGCGCCGGCCGCTCGGCCGGGCGGCGCAGCCAGCGGCCGGCGTTGACCAGGGTGTGCGCGGTCAGCGCGGTCACGCCGAGCAGCAGTGCGAGGACGGCGGTCATGCCGTCGCGTCGACGCCGGGGCGCTGCGGCCGACGCAACCGGTGCCGGTCGTCGCGGCGGGAGCGGACCAGCGTGACCGCCAGCGGCACGGCGGCCACCGACATGCCGACCGCGCCCCACAGCGCCGAGGCGGGCAGGTCGAGGAAGACCGCGTGGGCCAGCACGCTGGAGAAGTACGTCCACAGCCAGAGCGCGAACATCGGGCCGTCGCGCCCGTCGGTGGTGGCCACGGCGGGCCCGGCCAGCGGGCGCAGCGCGCTCATGATCAGCACGGCGAAGAGCAGCCAGCCCAGGTAGTTGCTCACCGGGATGCCGGGCAGGCCGGGCAGCGCGGGGGTGGCGTCCCGCCAGACCCAGTAGCCCTCGGCCACCATCTGCGGGTCGAGGAAGAGGTCCCAGGCGGCCAGCCCGACGGCGGCCAGCGCGACCCGCCGGACATGGAACGCGCCGCCCCGCCGCCCGGGCCGGCCGCCGGCGTCGCCCCCGGTCAGTCGGGTGGCGGCCAGCCAGGCCGGCCAGGCCATCCAGGTCCAGGCCAGCGGGATGATCAGCGGCACCCCGGCCAGCTTCGGCCCCAGCTCGCCGGAGTAGTCGTAGCTGCCGAACGGGAAGCCGGTGGCCACCCCGAGCGCCTCGATGGCGAACCCGCCGACCGTGGCCACCGCGACCAGCGCCGCCGCCGTACGCGGACCCCGGCTGAGCAGCGCGTGGCCGACCGAGAGCAGGTAGCCGAGCACGACGGTGGCGACGGTCAGTCGGGCCCGGACCTCCCCGCTGGTCAGCGGGTAGCAGATCTGCACCAGCACCAGCACGGCCAGCAGCGCCCAGGACAGCCGTCGGGTCACGAGGCGCCCCGGCCGGGCGGGGCGGGTGTCGGGGGCTCCAGCGGCAGGTCCCGGCCGAGCACGCCGAACGGGCGCTCGTCGCCGGGGAAGTGGAAGTCGCGCAGGACGTCGACGAAGCCGAACCGGCGGTACAGCCGCCAGGCCCGGGACCGCTGCTCGTCGGCCTCGGGGGTGGAGAGCAGCGTGGTCGTGCCCTCCGCCAGGCTCAGCAGGGCCCGCAGCTGCCGCGCGCCCAGGCCGTGCCCCTGCGCGGGCGGGCGCACGTGCAGCTCGACCACCTCGAAGCAGTGGGTCAGCCAGCGCTGCCGGGCCGGGGTGTCCAGCGCCCGCCAGACCTGGTCGTGCCACCACTGCCCCGAGCCGCCCAGGTAGCCGTAGCCGAAGCCGGCCAGGTGGCCCTCGCTGGTCAGGCTGGCGACGGCGCGGAAGCCGGGTCGGCGTACGTGGGTGGCGATGTAGCCGCGCCGGGAGTCCAGCAGCTCCGGGCGGTAGCCCATCGCCTCGCCGTAGACGGCCACCACGTCGTCCAGCCGTCGGACGAGATCGTCCGGCGTCCACCGCACCAACCTCATGCCCGTGCACCCTCCACCGCTCCCGGGTCGCTGTCCGCGACCCACCCCAGCACCGCCCGGTCACCCACCACGTCGCGCACCTCGAACCGCGCGAAGAGCTCCTCCGCGTACCACCCCTCGGTGGGGGTCCGCATGATCGCGGCGCGGTGCTCCGGGTGACGGTACGCGAACGCAACGAGGTCCGCCGGCTCGCGCCACACGCTCACCGTGCCCTGCCAGCCCAGCGGGGCCTCGCCGACGCCGAAGCGGGCCAGCAGGCCGGGCGCGGCGTGCAGCGCGGTGGCCACCGGGGGGATCGCCCGCCAGAAGGTGGCCGCCCGCCGTGGCCGCAGCCGGGCGCGGGTCAGCGCCAGCACCGGGCCGGTGACCCGGCCACCGGGCGGCTCCCCGAACGGCCGGCGGCCCGACCACTCGCCCCGGCTGCTCAGCGGGCGCAGGTCGACCCGGACGGACGCGCGGGCGATCCGGGCCCAGGCGCGCCCCACCGGCGAGCCGTCGAAGCCGGCGGCGTCGGCGGGGGAGTCCCACACGGTCAGCGCCGCCCACCGGGTGAGGTCGGCGTCGCCCGGCCCGAAGCCGGTGCCGGTCCCGGTGCCGAGCAGCTTGCCGAACCGTACGCCGGGCAGCGCGCGCAGCCGGCGGGGGTCGACCGCCATCCGGGTCAGCGCCCGGGGCAGCGCGGCGCGGGAGGTGCGCCACACGTGCAGCGTGACCAGCTCCGGGACGTCGGCGCCGTCGTCGGTCCCGCCTCGCGCCACGCTGCTGAGCCCCATGGTTCGCTCGCTCCGCTCGCTCACGCCGTCGCCTCGCTTCGCTCGCCGGCGGCGCGAGGCGCCACGCTGCTGAGCCCCATGGTTCGCTCGCTCCGCTCGCTCACGCCACCCCGGTCGGGACGCCGCCGGTGACCCGCAGCAGCTCCAGGTACGTGGTGGGGAAGACCGCCTGCGGCACGCCGCCGGCCGCCCAGATCTCGTCGTACGACTCCAGGGCGGTGTCGACCAGGGTGCGCAGCGGACGCGGGTGGCCGACCGGGGCGACCCCGCCGATCACCTGCCCGGTGTGCGCGCGGACGAACTCCGGGGTGGCCCGGCGCAGCCGGCCGACCCCGATGGACGCGGCCAGGCCGGCGGTGTCCACCCGGTGCGCGCCGGAGGTGAGCACCAGCAGCGGCGCGCCGTCCGCCTCGAAGACGAGCGAGTTGGCGATCTGGCCGACTCCGACGCCGAGCGACTCGGCCGCGGCCGCGGCGGTGTGCACCGCGTCGGGCAGCAGGCGGACGGCGCTCGGCGCGCCGGAGGCGTCCCGGGCGCCCGCGGCGTCGAGCACGTCCTGCACCGCCCGCACGTTCGGGTGTGGCTGCATGTCGGCCATTCTTCCCGGTGGCCCGGTCGGCGGCTCAGCCGGCCGTGCCGCGCCCCGACCGGGCGGGAGGCGGCGACGTCCGGCCCGCCCCGGGCGGGACGGTGACGGTGTCCGGGGCGGGCGGCGCGGCGGCCCGGTCCGGGGCGACCCGGGCCGTCTCGGCCAGCGCGACGCCGGCCAGCACCAGGAGCCCGCCGGTGAGCTGGGCGGTGTTGAGCGCCTCACCGGGGCCGATCGCGACCCAGGCGACCGCCGAGGCGAGCACCGGCTCGGCCATGCCGAGGATCCCGACGCTGGTCGCGGGGAGGTGCCGCATCGCCCCGGCCACCAGCAGGTACGGCGCGATCGAGCCGAGCACCACCAGGTACCCGCAGAGCAGCGCCACGGGCACGCCCCCGTCGGTGTCGGCGGTCAGCGGCTCCCAGCCGCCGGTGCCCACGGTGACCGCGCGGGTGAGCAGGCCCGCCACGGCCGAGGCGCCGAACGCCCAGGTGCACAGCGACAACGTGTCCCGGCGTGCCGCGCCGTGGGCGCCGAGCACGTAGTAGGCGGCGAGGAAGACCGCGGCGCCGAGGCCGGCGAGCACGCCGAGGCCGTCCAGCTTCAGCTCGCCCCACACCTCGGCCACGCAGCCGAGGCCGACCAGGCTCAATGCCAGGCCGGCCCAGAGCCGCGGGCGCACCCGGTGCCGCTGACCGAACCGGGCCCAGAGGGCGACCAGCAGCGGGGCGGTGTACTCGAACAGCAGCCCGATGCCGACCGGCAGCCGGGAGATGGCGACGAAGTAGAGCATCGGCACGGCGAAGAACCCGGTCAGCCCGTACCCGATCAGCAGCGGCAGCTGGCCGGGGGTGGCCCGGAGCCGGCGGGCACCCGGGCGCAGCAGCACGCTCAGGACCAGCAGCCCGGTGACGGCGCCGGCGGCGCGCAGCAGGGTGAGCTGCGGGGCGTCCAGGCCGGCGCGGAGCACCAGCTTGGAGACCGTGCCGTTGACGGCGAAGAGCCCGGCCGAGGCGAGCACCATGGCGACCCCGAGGACGGGGCGGGGGGTTGTCACGGGCGGAGGCTACCGCCGCGGCTCCGGCGCCCACCGCCGCAGGTCCCGGCGGCGGGCGCCGGAGCCGGCACCTGCCGCGACCTCGACCGACGTCCGCGCGTCACACGTTGCATTTTCGTCGGAGGGAGGGTGTACTGTCAGCAGCAGTTAGAACGAGTGTTCGATTGCCTCGAACGCCCGTTCCAACAGACCCGGGGCGGTGTTTCGCGGCGCGGCTCCGGGCGGTGCGGCTCCGCGGGCCGCACCTGGGTCCCGGGCAGTCGCGAGTCCGGGCCCGTCAGGCAGGAGCGCCGCCCGCCGCCCACGACCCCCGGGCGGCGGGCGACGAACCCGCCGGTAACGCCGGCCGGGTGTGGTGTGGGGAAGCGTCCACACCCGGCCGGCCACCCCACCGGTGCGTCTTCCTCCGCACCACTCGACCCGGCGTCCCGCCGGCGGCCCAGGGCCGTCTCCGGGGCGGCGCATCGGCCACGTGGAGGAGACAGTCCCATGCCGACCAACCCGGCTCAGGCACCGACGGTGCCGGCGCACGTGCTGCCGCACCGCACCCCCGCACAGCTTCTCGCGGTGGCCCGGCACGGGCTGGCCGAGGCCGCCCAGACCCGCCCCGACGGCCTCCGCTACGCCGCCGCCCACCTCGCCGCGCTCCGGGCGGCCGCCGCCGTGCTCGCCGCCCGGGCGCGTCCCGCCCCCGCCCGACGCCACCGGGTCACCAGCGTCTGGATCCTGCTCTCCGGCGTCGCCCCCGAGCTCGACGAGTGGGCCCGGTTCTTCGCCCTCGGCGCCGGCAAGCGGGCCGCCGCCGAGGCCGGCATCCCCCGGGTCGTGACCGCCCGGGAGGCCGACGACCTGCTGCGCTCTGCCGAGCAGTTCGTCACGGTCGTGGAGACCGCGCTCGGGGTGGCCCACCAACCGGCGCTCGACGGCCTCGCGGCCTGACCCGGGCGCCCCCGGCCACCCGGCGTTGACCGGGTGCCCGGGCGCGCCACGCGCACGTCCGATCCGACAGCACGACGGGGGGTAGGTCCGATGGCGGGCCGGATGGTGGTCGGTTCCGCCGCACTGGCCGGTCTGGTGCGCCCGGCGAGCGCGCCGGACCCGGCGGGTGGTCACCGGCTGCTGCCGGTGACCCCGGAGCTGACCGGGCTGCTGCCCAACCGGGGGTTGCGGCGGGGCAGCACGATCGCGGTCGCCACCGGCCAACCCCGACGCAGCGGCGGCACCTCGCTGGTCCTGGCGCTGCTCGCCGAGGCGTCCCGGGCCGGCTCGTGGTGCGCCGTGGTCGGCGTCCCGACGTTCGGGGCGGGCGCTGCCGCCGAGTGGGGCATCGCCCTGGACCGGCTCGCCCTGGTGCCCCACCCGGGCCCGGAGTGGGCCACCGTCATCGCCGCCCTGATCGACGGGGTGGACGTCGTGGTCACCGCCGTGCCGACGGCGGTCTCCGCCTCGGTCGCCAACCGGCTGGCCGCCCGGGCCCGGCAGCGGGGCAGCGTCCTCGTCCCGTACGGGCGGTGGGACGGCGCGGACGTGACCCTCCAGGTGGTCCGGGGCGCCTGGGAGGGGCTCGGGCAGGGGCGGGGCCGGCTGCGTCGCCGCGAGGTCACCGTCTCCGCGCGGGGCCGGGGGGCCGCCGCCCGCCCCAAGGAGATCAAGGTCTGGCTGCCGGGGGACGGGCTCACCCGGGTCATTCCCCGCTCCGCTCCCGCCGCCGCCGTCTCCGTCACCGGCCGGTCGACCGCCGGCCGGCTCCGCCCCGTCGGCCCGGCGCCCACCGGCCCGTCCCGTCGCGCCGCGCTCACCCTGGTCGGTCCGACGTGACCGCCGCGCTGACTCCGGTCGGTCCGCCGTGACCGTCGCGCCCGTGCGGACCCTGCTGCTCTGGTGCCCGGACTGGCCGGTGCTCGCTGCGGAGATCGTCGACGGGGTGCCGGCCACCGAACCGGTGGCCGTGCTGCACGCCAACCGGGTGGTCGCCTGCTCCGAGCGGGCCCGCGCCGAGGGGGTGCGTCGGGGGCTGCGCAAACGGGAGGCCCAGGGCCGGTGCCCGCAGCTCACCGCCGTCGAGTACGACCCCGGGCGGGACGCCCGGGCGTTCGAACCGGTGGTCGCCGCCGTCGAGGAACTGGTCGCCGGCGTCGAGGTGGTGCGCCCCGGCGCGTGCGCGGTGGCGGCCCGGGGGCCGAGCCGCTACCTCGGGGGCGAGGAGGCGGCCGCCGAGCGGATCGTCGAGCACGTCGCCCAGGCCTGCGCGGTGGAGAGCCAGGTCGGCATCGCCGACGGGGTCTTCGCCGCCGGGCTGGCCGCCCGCGACGGACGGGTCGTTCCGCCCGGCGGGTCACCGCAGTTCCTCGCCGACCTGCCGGTCGAGGCGCTCGGCCGCCCGGCCCTGACCGACCTGCTGCGCCGGCTCGGCGTACGCACCCTGGGCGACTTCGCCGCGCTGCCCGCCGGCGACGTGCTGGCCCGGTTCGGCTTCGACGGCGCGCTGGCCCACCGGCTGGCGGCCGGGCGCGACCACCGTCCGCTCGCGGTCCGGCAACCCCCGGCCGACCTCGCGGTCACCGCCGACCACGACGAGCCGCTCGACCGGGTCGACGCGGCGGCCTTCGCCGCCCGGGCGTTGGCCGAACGGTTGCACGACCGGCTCGCCGCACACGGGCTGGCCTGCACCCGGCTCGGCATCGAGGCGGTCACCGCGCACGGTCAGGAACTGCACCGGGTCTGGCGGCACGACGGGCTGCTCACCGCCGCGGCCATCGCCGACCGGGTGCGCTGGCAGCTCGACGGCTGGCTGTCCGGCAGCACCGGTCGGGCCGGCACCCGCCCGACCCGCCCGACGGCGGGCATCATCCGGCTGCGGCTGGTCCCGGACGGGGTGGTCGCGCAGGCCGGCCTGCAACCCGGCCTGTGGGGGGAGACCGGCGAGGAGCGGGAGCGGGCGCACCGGGCGCTGAGCCGGGTGCAGGGCATCCTCGGCCCCGAGGCGGTGGTCACCGCGGTGCTCGGCGGCGGGCGCTCGCCGGCCGACCAGGTGCGTCTGGTGCCGTGGGGTGACGAACGCCTGCCGGCCCGGCCCGTCCCGCCGCCGTGGCCGGGCCGGCTGCCGCCACCCGCGCCGGCCGTGGTGCTGCCCGACCCGCTCGCCGCGGTCGTGCAGGACGCCGCCGGCGAGTCGGTCGAGGTCAGCGCGCGGCTCCAGGTCAGCGCCGAGCCGGCCCGGCTGACCGTGGGCGCCGCCCGGCCGGTCGAGATCGTCGGCTGGGCCGGTCCGTGGCCGGTCGACGAGCGCTGGTGGGCGCCGGCCGAGGCCCGCCGGCGGGCCCGCTTCCAGGTCTGCCTGGCCGACGGTACGGCCCTGCTGCTCGCCGTCGAGGCCGGGCGGTGGCTGGTGGAGGCGATCTATGACTGAGCGCCCGCCCCGCGCCCGCCGACCCGGTCGGCGTGAGGCTTCGCCGGCTGGCCGGCAGCCGCTGTCGAGCTGCCCCGTCCACGGGACCGCCGGACGCCGGCTTTCGGATCTTGGAGAGTTTCGGCCCCTCCAGGGGCCGAAACTCTCCAAGATCTCTCCGGCTGCCCGCCTGGAGGGGCTCTGATGAGCTTCCACAACCCGAAGCTGCCCTGGTCGGAGTTGGAGCGCGTGCTCTCCGGCCGGGAATCCGGCACCGGCCGATCGGGCGCGGGCCGGCCGGGCGTGGGTGCGGGTGCGACAGGCGAGGAACGACCGGCTGCGGGCACGGGTCGGCCGGGTGCGGGTGCGGGACTGGGTGCGGGCGAGGACCGGCCGGATGCGGGCACGGACCGACCGGGTGTGGGCCGGTCGGGTGTGGGCCGAGTGGGTGCGGGCGGGCCGGGGGAGGGGCGGGCTGGCGGGGATGGCGGCCGGGTGCGCGACGAGCGGCACCTGCACGTGGTCGACCCGCTGGCCGTGGACGCCGACGGCGGCGACTCTCCCGCCTGGAGCCGCAGGCGGGAGCAGGACCGGCCGCCCGAGGTGGCCCGCCCCGACGACGCGGTGCCGTACGCCGAGCTGCACACGCACACCAACTTCAGCTTCCTCGACGGCGCCAGCCACCCGGAGGAACTGGCCGAGGAGGCGGCCCGGCTGGGCCTCACCGCGCTCGCCGTCACCGACCACGACGGCTTCTACGGGGTGGTGCGCTTCGCCGAGGCGGCCCGCGCGCTGCACCTGCCGACCATCTTCGGCGCCGAGCTCTCCCTGGACCTGCCCGGCCCGCAGAACGGCGAGCCCGACCCGCTCGGGCGGCACCTGCTGCTGCTCGCCCACGGCCACGAGGGGTACGCCCGGCTGGCGTCGACCATCGCCCGCGCCCAGCTGCGCGGCGGGGAGAAGGGCCGCCCGGTCTACGGCGGGCTGGAGGAGGTCGCCGCCGAGCTGCGGGACCACGTGCTGGTGCTCACCGGCTGCCGCAAGGGGCACGTGCCGTCGGCGCTGCTCACCGAGGGGGTGGACGCGGCGGCCCGCGAGCTGGACCGGCTGACCGCCCTGTTCGGCGCGGAGACGGTGGCGGTGGAGCTGACCGACCACGGTCACCCGGTCGACGCCGACCGCAACGACGCGCTCGCCGAGCTGGCGGCGACGGCCGGGCTGCCCACGGTGGCCACCAACAACGTGCACTACGCCACCCCGGGCCGGCGGCGGCTGGCGACCACCGTCGCCGCCGTACGGGCCCGGCGCAGCCTCGACGAGATCGACGGCTGGCTGCCCGCCGCCGGCACCGCCCACCTGCGCGGCGGCGCCGAGATGGCGGCCCGGTTCGCCGCCTACCCCGGTGCGGTCGCCCGCGCCGCCGAGTTCGGCGCCGAGCTCGCCTTCGACCTCCAGCTCGTCGCGCCGCGGCTGCCGGCGTACCCGGTGCCGCCCGGGCACACCGAGATGAGCTGGCTGCGCCACCTGACCCACGCCGGCGCCCGCGAGCGCTACGGCCCGCCCGCGGCGCACCCGAGGGCGTACGCGCAGCTCGACCACGAGCTGAACATGATCGAGGAGCTGGGCTTCCCCGGCTACTTCCTGGTGGTCTACGACATCGTCACGTTCTGCCGCGAGCAGGACATCTACTGCCAGGGGCGGGGCTCGGCGGCCAACTCGGCGGTCTGCTACGCGCTGCGGATCACCAACGTGGACGCCGTCCGGCACCGGCTGCTCTTCGAGCGCTTCCTCGCCCCGGAACGCGACGGCCCGCCGGACATCGACGTGGACATCGAGTCCGACCGCCGGGAGGAGGTGATCCAGCACGTCTACGCCCGCTACGGCCGGGAGCACACCGCGCAGGTCGCCAACGTCATCTCCTACCGGCCCCGCTCGGCCGTGCGCGACGTGGCCAAGGCGTTCGGGTTCTCGCCCGGCCAGCAGGACGCCTGGAGTAAGCAGATCGACCGCTGGGGCTCCGTGGCGTCCGTCGACGTGGCGGACATCCCCGAGCAGGTGGTCGCGTACGCCAACGAGTTGCAGACGTTCCCCCGGCACCTGGGCATCCACTCCGGCGGCATGGTGATCTGCGACCGGCCGGTGATCGAGGTGTGCCCGGTGGAGTGGGGGCGGATGCCGGGCCGCAGCGTGCTCCAGTGGGACAAGGACGACTGCGCCGCCGTCGGCCTGGTCAAGTTCGACCTGCTCGGGCTCGGCATGCTCTCCGCGCTGCACTACGGCTACGACATGATCGGGATGAGCCTGGACCTCGGCGACATGACGCTGGACGACCCCGAGGTCTACGACATGCTCTGCCGGGCCGACTCGGTCGGGGTGTTCCAGGTGGAGAGCCGCGCCCAGATGGCCACCCTGCCCCGGCTGAAGCCCCGCGAGTTCTACGACCTGGTGGTCGAGGTGGCGCTGATCCGGCCCGGCCCGATCCAGGGCGGCTCGGTGCACCCGTACATCCGGCGCAAGAACGGCCAGGAGCCGGTGACCTACCCGCACCCGCTGATGCGCAACGCGCTGGAGAAGACCCTCGGCGTGCCGCTGTTCCAGGAGCAGCTGATGCAGCTCGCCATCGACCTGGCCGGCTTCGACGCGGCGGGGGCCGACCAGCTGCGCCGGGCGATGGGCGCCAAGCGTTCCGCCGAGCGGATGGCCCGCATCGCCGACCGGCTCTACGCGGGCATGGCCGGGCGGGGCATCACCGGGGAGCTGGCCGACGACGTCTACCGCAAGCTCTCCGCGTTCGCCAGCTACGGCTTCCCGGAGAGCCACGCGATGAGCTTCGCCTACCTGGTCTACGCCAGCTCCTGGCTCAAGCGCTACCACCCGGGGCCCTTCCTGGCCGCGCTGCTCAACGCCCAGCCGATGGGCTTCTACTCGCCGCAGACGCTGGTCGACGACGCCCGCCGGCACGGGGTGGAGGTGCGCCGGCCGGACATCAACGCCAGCGGCGCTCTGGCGGTGCTGGAGTCCACCCCACAGACCCGGTGGGGCAGCGCGCCGGGGGAGCCGCCGCACGCCTGGGGGCTGAACGGGCCGGCCGTGCGGCTCGGGCTCTCCGGCGTACGCACCCTCGGCGAGGGGGTGGCCGAGCGGATCGAGACGGAACGGGCGGCGCGCGGGCCGTACCGCGACATGCCGGACCTGGCCCGGCGGGTCGGGCTGTCCGCCGCGCAGCTGGAGGCGCTGGCCACCGCGGACGCCTTCGCCTGCTTCGGGCTGTCCCGGCGGCAGGCCCTCTGGGCGGCCGGCGCGGCGGCCCAGGACCGGCCGGGCCGGCTGCCGGGCACGGTGACCGGCGCGACCGCGCCCACCCTGCCCGGGATGGAGGCGGTGGACCGGCTGGTCGCCGACGTCTGGGCGACCGGGCTGTCGCCGGAGAGCCACCCGGTGAGCTTCATCCGCCCCCGGCTCGACGCCCTCGGCGCGGTGCCGATCGCCCGGCTCGGCCGGGTGGAGCCGGGGCGGCGCATCCGGGTCGGCGGGATCGTCACCCACCGGCAGCGGCCCGCGACCGCCGGCGGGGTCACCTTCCTCAACCTGGAGGACGAGACGGGGATGCTCAACGTCACCTGCTCCCCGGGCCTGTGGCAGCGCTACCGGCGGGTGGCCCGCACCAGCGCCGCGCTGGTGGTGCGGGGCCGGTTGCAGCGGCACGAGGGAGTGATCAACCTCACCGCCGACCGGCTGGACGCGATCGAACCGCCGGTCAGCCCGCCCTCGCGGGACTTCCGCTGACGGCAGTGATCCACATTACGGTTTTTCCCGCCCGGTGGAGGGACACTCCAGCTCGCGCGGGCAGAGTGGCCCGCGCGAGCACGAGGGGGACAACGATCATGGGAAACAACGAGCGTAGTGGCGGGGTGGCGAACTCCCGGCGGACCCGGCTCAGCGCCGGATGGACCCCCAGCCACCACACCGAGCCGCGCGAGTACGAGATCGTCGAGGGCCCGGTGGCCAACGCCCTGCGGTCGCGGGCCGAGGACGATGCCGCCACCGGCGAGGCCTGACCTTCCGTCCGGAGCCGGCCGGGCCGCCGCAGGTGCGGCTCGGTCAGGCTGGACCGGGTGACTAGGCTCGACCGGGTGGAGCAGACCCCAGGCCGGCTCGCCGGGCCGCCGCTGACCCCCCGTACCGCCGTGATCTGGTCGGTGCTGCGCGCCGAGCTGGAGCGTCGCGCCGGCGCCGCGCTCACCGTGCTCGACGTCGGCGGCGGCACGGGCGGCTTCGCCGTGCCGCTCGCCCAGGCCGGGCACCGGGTCACCGTGGTCGACGCCAGTCCCGACGCGCTCGCCGCGCTGACCCGCCGGGCCACCGAGGCCGGCGTCGCCGAGCGGGTCCGTGCCGTGCAGGGCGACGGCGACGCGCTCGCCGGCCTGGTCGAGCCCGGCAGCGCCGACCTGGTCCTCTGCCACGCCGTGCTGGAGGTCGTCGACGATCCGGCGGCGGTCGTGGCGGCGTTGGCCGCCGCGCTGCGCCCGGGCGGGGCCGCGAGCGTGCTGGTCGCGGGCCGGGCCGCCGCGGTGCTCGGCCGGGCGATGAACGGGCACCTCGACGTCGCCGCCGCCCTGGCCGACGATCCGGCCGGCGCCGCCGGCACCCGGGACACGCTGCGCCGGCGCTACGACGCCGAAGGCGCCGCCGCGCTGCTCGGCGCCGCGGGGCTCGTGGTCGAGGAGATCCACGGCGTACGCGTGCTCGCCGACCTCCTCCCCGCCGCCGTCGCCGACGGCCAGCCGGCCGCCCTGGTCGAGCTGGAGCGGGCGCTCGCCGCGCGGGCGCCCTGGCGGGACCTCGCCGCCCAGCTGCACCTGTTCGCCCGCCGCCCGTGACCGACCCACTGGAGATCGTCGGGCCGCGCTACGGCGACGGCAGTCTGGCCGACATCCTGCCCGCCGCGCTCGCCGTGCTCGGCGTGCCCGGCGCCACCGACCCGCTCGGGCTCGGCGCCGCGCTGCCCGGGGTGCGCCGGATCGCGGTGCTGCTCGTCGACGGCCTCGGCTGGCACCAGATCCCGACCGCCGCGCCGTACGCGCCGACCCTGGCGGGACTGGCCGCGACCGCCGGCCGGCCGCTGACCTCGGGCTTCCCGTCGACCACGCCGACCAGCCTGGTGACGCTGGGCACCGGCGCCGCGCCCGGCGCGCACGGCGTGCTCGGTTTCACCGTGCGGGTGCCCGGGACCGACCGGGTGCTCAACCACATCGAGTGGGCGGCCGACCCCGCGCCGCTGCGCTGGCAGCCGGTGCGCACCCAGCTGGAACGGGCCCGCGCCGCCGGGGTCGCGGTGACGGTGGTGAGCCGGCCGGAGTTCGGCGGCAGCGGGCTGACGGTGGCCGCCAACCGGGGCGGCGACTACCGGGGCGCGGCCGGCGTCGACGCGCTCGCCGAACGGATGCTCGCCGCCCTGGCCGCCGGGCCGGGGCCCACGCTGGTCTCCGGCTACCACCCCGACCTGGACCGGCACGGCCACCTCACGGGCGTCGACTCCGCGCCCTGGCGGATCGCCGCGGCCGAGGTGGACCGGCTGCTGGCCCGGCTCGTCGACGGGCTGCCGCCCGACGCCGCGCTGCTGGTCACCGCCGACCACGGCCAGCTCGACGTGCCGGCCGGGCACCGCTTCGACCTGGACACCGACCCCCGGCTGCGCGCCGGGCTGGCGGTGGTCGCCGGGGAGCCCCGGGTCCGCTACCTGCACGTCACCCCCGGCGCCCTGGACGACGTCGTGGCCGCCTGGTCGGCGGTGCTCGGCGCCGCGGCCCGGGTGCGTACCCGCGACGAGGTGGTGGCCGCCGGCTGGTTCGGCCCGGTGCCGGAGGAACACCTGGCGCGCATCGGCGACGTGGTGGTGATCTGCAACGCCACGTACGCGGTGACCGCCTCCCGGTCCGAGCCGCCGGTGGTCTCCCGGCTGGTGGCGTACCACGGGGCCGACACGGCGGCCGAGATGACGATCCCGCTGCTGGTCGTACGCGGCTGACCGCCGTCCCGGGCGGCCCGTCCGGGTGCGATGTCGCAGGTCCGGGCTAGCCTGCGGGGATGGGCCGCAGCCAGTCGTTGCCCCGGGGCGGCGATCCCCGGTTCGGGCCGGACTCCGACGATTCCGGCTGCCCGATCCTGCACGTCGACATGGACGCCTTCTTCGCCTCGGTCGAGGTCCGCCGCCGCCCGGAGCTGCGCGGTCGGCCCGTCGTCGTCGGCGGCACGGGCCCGCGCGGGGTGGTGAGCTCCGCCAGCTACGAGGCCCGGCGCTACGGCGTGCGCAGCGCCATGCCCACCGCCCGGGCCCGGGCGCTCTGCCCGTACGCGGTCTACCTGCCGCCGGACTTCACGCAATACTCGGCGGCCTCCGCCGCGGTCATGCAGATCTTCCGGGACGTCACCCCGCTGGTCGAGCCGCTCTCCCTGGACGAGGCGTTCCTCGACGTGGCCGGAGCCCGGCGGCTCTTCGGTTCGCCGGCCGCCATCGCCCGCCGCATCCGCGAGCGGGTCGCCGGGGAGCAGGGGCTGACCTGTTCGGTCGGCGTCGCCCCGAGCAAGTTCGTGGCCAAGCTCGGCTCGACCCGCGCCAAGCCCGACGGCCTGCTCGTCGTCCCGGCCACCCGGGTGCTCGACTTCCTGCACCCGCTGCCGGTGTCGGCGCTGTGGGGAGTGGGGGAGCGGTCCACCGAGACGCTGCGGCGGCTGGGCCTGACCACGATCGGCGATCTCGCCGAGGCGCCGCTCGGCATGCTGCGCAAGGCGCTCGGCGAGGCGTCCGCCGCCGGGCTGCACGAGCTGGCCTGGGGGCGGGACCCGCGCCGGGTCAGCCCCGAGCACGCGGAGAAGTCGATCGGCGCCGAGGTGACCTTCGACGTCGACGTCACCGACCCGCTGGAGATCCGCCGGGCGCTGCTCGCCCTCGCCGAGAAGGTCGGCATCCGGCTGCGCCAGGCCGGGCAGGTCGGGCGCACCGTGTCGCTCAAGGTGCGCCTGGCCGACTTCCGCACCGTCAGCCGCTCCCGCACGGCGGGCGGGCCGACCGACGTGGCCAGGGAGATCTTCGACACCGTCTGGGCGCTCTACACCGTGCTCGACCCGGGTGAGCCCGTCCGGCTGGTCGGCGTACGGGTCGAGGGGCTCGCCGCCGCGCAGGAGACCCCGCGACAGCTCACCCTCGGCGCGCCCGAGCGGGGCTGGCGGGAGGCGGAGGCCGCCGCAGACGCCGCGGCTGCCCGTTTCGGGCGGTCCGTCATAGGTCCGGCCAGTCTGCTCGGGGTCCGCGAGGGACGACGAAATGAAAATCCACCCCGGCCGTAGGTCGTCCCGCTTTCCGACGCGCGAGGGCCCTCGTAGACTTGCGGGTAAGCAGCCGGTTGGCTGCCACGGTCTGTCGGCCCGACCGGGCCGACCAACGTGACCGGGGAGGAGTGCCGTGCCGCTCTCGGAGCACGAGCAGCGGCTGTTCGAGCAGATCGAGCGGTCGCTTGCCGAGGACCCCAAATTCGCCTCGGCCGTGCGCGCCAGCGATCCGCGCTTCCACGCGCGGCGTCGCCTGCTCGTCGCTGCCGGCGTGATGATCATTGGGCTGGCCCTGTTGGTCTACGGCGCGGTGATCAAGACTCCGCCGCTGGCAGTGGCGGGTTTCGTCGTCATGCTGGCCTCGGCCGCGTTCGCGGTGCAGTCGCATCGTCGGGCGCAGTCACCGGACCTGCACGTCGTGGGCGGGACGACGAGTCGTCGTCGCCCCCGCGGTCGGTCGGGTCGTCGGCCCTCGATCCTGGACCGGATGGAGGACCGGTGGCGGCAGCGCCCGGAGGGGCACCGCTGAGCCCGACCCGCCGCTGAGGCGGGCCGCGACGACGACGAGTCGGCCGCCGGGAGTCCCCGCCGGCCACTGACGCTTCCGCACGCCCCCGGGCGGGTACCTCACCCCCTGGACGGGTCCCGCACGTCCCCGGACGTGCGTCTACGCATGTCCCGGTGCCCGGTGCCCGGTGCCCGGTGCCCGGTGCCCGGTGCCCGGTGTCCAGTGGCCGCCCCGGCGGCCCGGCACCCCCGCCATCCGGGACAACCCACCGCCCCGCGACACCGCCCCGCGAACGCGACGGGCCGGTGGGGGCGGGTGTGCCCCTACCGGCCCGTTCGTCCGTCGGTCAGCGGGCCATGCGGCTCGCCAGCAGGCGACGCGGGTTCCAGCGCAGCAGCCGGTGCCGGACCCGACCGCCCGTCGCCACCAGCCGGGACGACGCCTCCGCCGTGCCCAGGCGCCAGCGCAGCAGCACCGACGGCGGCAGCGCCGCGGCCACCAGGCGGGTGCGCCGGTCGGCCCGGGCGGCGAGCGCGGTGCGTACGGCGCGCAGGGCCGGCAGGAGCTCCTCGCCGGTCAGCGGGTCGCGGGCGTAGCGGGCGCGTTCCTCGGCGCGGCCGAGCAGGCGTACCGCCGTGGTCGCCCCCGCGTCGGCGGTGAGCGTCTCCCGGGACAACCGGTCGGCGGTCGCCCGGGGGGTCTCGGTCCGGTCGACCCGGACCCGGTAGTCCACCAGCGTGTCGAGCAGCTCGTCCCAGGCGGCGTGCGCGTCCGCCCGCGCCCGCTCCGCGTCCGCCAGCACCACCATGCGCCGCCCGTCCGCGGGCGCGGCGCCGGCGGTTCCGGGTCGCACCGCCGGCGCGGGAGGTGTCGCCGTGCCGCTGCGGCGCCGGCGCAGGGCCGCGCGGCGCAGCGCCGGCAGGGCGAGCAGGGCCAGCAGGGCCAGCACCGCGCCGGCGGCGTACCAGGGCCAGACCGGGGCCTGCTCGGTCGGCGCCTCGCCGCCGAGGGCCAGCCCGGAGTCGATGTCCTCCTCGGGGCCCTCCGGCCCCGCCGGGCCGGCCGACGGGCCGACGTCGCCGGGGGCGCTCGACGAGCCGGGGGTCGGCGTCTCCTCCTCCGGGGCGTCGGTGTCGGGCGCCCAGGCCGACCGGGTGGAGCCCTGCACGCCGTACGCCGGGGTGGCGTCGAAGGGCACCCAGCCGACCTCGTTGAAGTAGACCTCGGTCCAGGCGTGCAGGTTCCGGTTGGTCAGGGTGTACGTGCCGTCGGTGGAGTTGCTGCCGTTGGCGAAGCCGAACGCCACCCGGGCCGGGATGCCGGCGGCCCGGACCAGCCACGTCATCGCGGCGGCGTACTGCTGGCAGAAGCCGACCTTGTTGTCGAGGAAGTCGACGATCTCCCGCCCGCTGGTGCCGCCCTTGGTGCTGAGCGAGTAGGTGAAGCCGTTCTCCGAGGAGAAGTGGTCGTAGATCGCGCGGACCTTGTCGTACTCGGTGTCCTTGCCCCGCACCAGCGTGTTGACGAGTTCCTCGACCTCGGGCACCGGCGGCGGCGCGGGATGCAGGCGCCGGACGGCGTGGTCGGCCGGGAGCGGCTGGGACCGGCGCAGGGCGGCCGGCGTGTAGACCGAGCGCACGTAGTCGAACGCGTAGCGCTTCTCGCGCGAGTTGTCCCGGTTGGAGAAGACCACCTGGAGGCTCGGGTCGTACGCCCAGTTGCCGTTCAGGTCCTCGGCGCGTACCGGCTCGGTGTAGACCGGCAGCAGCGGCATGGTGAGGTTCTTCGTCACCTCGACCGTGGCCCGGTACGTCCGCTGCTCGACGCCCCGCGCGGACGGCGCGGGCAGGTCGCCGACGGGGCGGCCGGTGGGGGTGCCCTCCCGGAAGCCGCTCGGCGTGAGCTTGTCGGCCACCCCGAAGCGCAGGTAGAAGGGGTTGGTCTCGTTCGTGGTGACCTTGACCAGGTCGGCGACCTCGGACTGGTTGAGCTGCCCGCTCAACGCCGCGAAGAGGTCGATCCTGCCGGAGCCACCCTGCCCGGGGCGGCCGTTGCCGTTGCCGTTGCCCGAACCGGCGCCCAGGGTGTCCAGCAGCCCGCCCGTCATGCCCGGCACGGCCAGCGGCAGCACCACGGCCAGCAGCACGCCCACCACCGCCAGCCGCCGACCGGCGGCGGCCAGCGGCGAGGCCTCCCAGACGTCGACGTCCCGCCCGTCGCCGGTGAACCGCCGGCCGAAGCGGCGGACCCGGTCGACGTTGTCGGTCACCAGCAGCCAGAGGTAGCCGGCGGCGCCGACGACGAACGGCACCGCCGGGACGCTGTCCACGTAGACCGCGACGGGCACCGAGTAGATCGCCAGCATCGGCAGGCCGGCGAGCGCCGGGCGGCGCAGCCCGACGGTGAGCACGTCGACCACCACGGCCACCCCGCCGACCCCGAGCACCGTGACGAACAGCAGCGGATCGGTGTCGGGCACCTTGACACCGTAGGAGCGCATGTCCTCCAGCGAGCCGTCGAGCAGCTCGCCGAAGTGGGTGAAGGTCGACGGGGTGGGCACGATGCCCAACAGTTCGGCGCCGCCGGGGAAGAGCCAGGTCAGGGCCAGCGTCAGGCCGGCCAGCATGCCCAGCGCCTGGCCCCAGAGCGGAACCCGGGCCAGTCGGGCGAGCGCGGCCACGGCGGCGACCACGGCCACCGCGATCGTCGCCTGGATCAGCCACGTCCAGCGTTCGAAGATGGCCGACAGCGGCGCGGCGGCGAGCAGCGTCGCCGCCGCGGCCACGAAGCCCAGGTTCCGGTGGGCGGTCATGAGGGGACCCTTCCGTTCATCGCATGCCGCCGGCCACCGTCTCGGCCATGGCCGCCCGCAGCGCGAAGCCCTGCGAACCGCGACCCGCCTGCGGCCACAGCGCGGGCAGCAGCGTGCCGTGGTCGACCCCGATGACCCGCCAACCGCTCTGCAACATGGCCAGCGCCGCGGCGCCGTGTGCGTGCTCGGCCTCGGCCCGGGCCTTGGCCGGCAGGTTGAGCCAGGTGGAGCTGTCGAGCAGGAAGCCGACGCAGGTGGCGCCGTTGCCGCGCAGCCCGGCCAGCAGCTCCGCCTCGGCCGTGCTCACCGAGCCGAACAGGCCGATGATCAGGCCGCCGTCGGACCGCTGCCGGACCCGCTGCACCAGCGTGGTCAGCTCGCCGAACTTGTCGAGCCGGACCTCGGCGAGGTGGTCGAGCAGCACCCCGTCGCCGGTCGCCTCCGACGCGTCCACGTCGGCGCCGGAACCCGTGACCAGCCGCAGCTTGTAGCCGGCCTGCCGCAGGTGCACCGCGATGCTCGCGGCGGCGGAGACCGCCCACTCGAAGGAGGCCGTCGGCCCGTCGCCGCGGTGGCCGTACGCGCGGGTGTCCAGCACGACGGTGGCCCGGCTCTCCCAGGGCTGCTCCTCCCGGCGCACCATCAGCTCGCCGGTGCGCGCCGTGGACTTCCAGTGCACCCGGCGCAGGTCGTCGCCCATCCGGTACTCGCGGGTGGCGGCGTCGTCCTCGCCGTGCACCGCGACCGAGCGGGCCCGGCTGTCGCCGCTGCCGGCGTACTCGCCGGGCAGGCGCACCGAGGGCAGCGGGGTGACCTGCGGGATGACGGTCAGGTGGTCGGTGCTCGGGAAGGCGCGGCTCAGCTCGCACAACCCGAACGGGTCGGTCATCCGGACCACCAGCGGGCCCACCTCGTAGCGGCCGCGCACGTCGGCGCGCACCGTGTAGGCCACCGAGCTGGCCTGGTGGGCGCCGAGCCGCTCCAGCACCACCCGGGGCCGGCTGCCCAGCGCGTACGGCAGCCGGTCCTCCAGCAGCAGGGTGCCGGTGGGCAGCCGGGACATGTTCTGCAACCGCAGCACCACCCGGGAGCTCGCCCCGACGGGCACCCGGTGCGGGTCCAGCGAACGGTTGCAGGCCAGCTTGTAGCGGCTGCGCCCGACGTAGGCCGCGGCGAGCAGCGGCAGGATGGCCAGCAGCACGGCCACCCGGAGCAGGTCCTTCTCGCCGAGGATGCCGGCCGAGACCGCCGCCGCGACCGCGGCCGCGAGGAACGAACGGCCGCGGGTGGTCAGCCCTCGCAGCCCGTCGCGCACGTCACCGCCCCCGCGGCTCGTAGGTGGCTCGGCCGTTGCCCTCGCCCGTGGGGCGGGTGTCGTACGGGGAGCGCCCGCGGTCGTGCGGCAGCGGCAGCCGGTGCACCAGCTCGGAGACGATCGCGTCGGTCGTGCGCCGGGCGAGCTGGGCGTCGGCGGTCGGGATGATCCGGTGCGCGAGCACCGGCACGGCCAGCACCTGGAGGTCGTCGGGGAGGACGTAGTCGCGGCCCTCCAGGGCGGCCACCGCGCGGGCGGTGCGCAGCAGCTGGAGCGTGGCCCGGGGGGAGGCGCCGAGACGCAGGTCGGATGCCTCGCGGGTGGCGGTGACCAGGTCGATGGCGTACTGCTTGACCGCGTCGGCGACGTGCACCTGCCGGACGTGGCCGATCAGCTGCCGCACGGTGTTGGCGTCGGAGACCGGCCGCAGCTCGTCCAGCGGGTCCGTGGCGCCGTGCCCGTCGAGCATCGCCAGCTCGGCGCTCGGGTCCGGGTAGCCCATCGCGATGCGGGCGGTGAACCGGTCGCGCTGCGCCTCGGGGAGGGGGTAGGTGCCCTCCATCTCGATCGGGTTCTGGGTCGCGATGACCATGAACGGCGTCTGGAGGTGGTAGGTGACGCCGTCGACGGTGACCTGGCGCTCCTCCATGCACTCCAGCAGCGCGGACTGCGTCTTCGGCGAGGCGCGGTTGATCTCGTCGCCGACGACCAGGTTGGCGAAGACCGCACCGGGGCGGAACTCGAAGTCGTGCGTCTCCTGGTTGTAGACGCTGACCCCCGTGACGTCGCTGGGCAGCAGGTCGGGGGTGAACTGGATGCGGCGCACGGAGCAGTCGATCGAACGGGCCATGGCCTTGGCGAGCTTGGTCTTGCCGACCCCGGGCACGTCCTCGATGAGCAGGTGGCCCTCGGCGAGCAGGACGGCCAGGGCGAGCCGCACGGTGGCGGTCTTGCCCTCGATGACCTGCTCGATGTTCGACACGATGGCTTCGCTGGCGGCGCGGAACTCGTCGTGCGGCAACAGGCCGCCCACCTCGTCCCAGGTCTGTTGTGTCACGGGCCTCCTCCTCGTCGCCGGACGGCAGCTCTGTATAGAGCAGCTGGACCCGCCGTAGGGTTCGCGACGCCGAGCCTCGTCTGCCGCAGAAATCTCACTGGTCTCTCAGGCTAACCATGTTTCTCGCTGTCGCCGACCCCCGCAGGTAGACGGTCGGTTACGCACCGAATATTCGCCGGGTCGGGGGATCCGGCGGTCGCTCTCGGTGCCGCTCATGATCACGAAGGGCTGCCGCGGCGCGGACGGCCGCACCCGCCCGTCCCGACCGGTGGTGGCGGGCCACCTGCGGGACCGGACGGCGGGGTACACTCCCGGTCATGGCCGGATTCTTCCTGCTTCTTACCGGGCCGTGCTGATGCGCTGACGCGCGACAGCACGGCGGCCCCTCCTGCGCGAGGGGCTTTTTTGTGCCCTCCGCCGGACGCCCCGGCGGGCGGCACCGGCACCGGCCCCGTGGCGGCGCGGCGCCGGCGGCGGACAGACCCGAGCCAGACCGACATGACCGCGCTGAGCGAGGTCAGCACCCAGCCCGGCCGTGGCGTGGCCGGCGGCGACGAGCGAAGCGAGGAGACGCCATGAGTGAGGCAGCACCGGCCGACATTCCCCCGTTCCGGTACACCGCGGCCCTGGCCGAGGAGATCGAGCAGCGCTGGCAGGACGCCTGGGCGCGGGAGGGGACGTTCCACGCCCCGAACCCGACCGGCCCGCTGGCCGACCCCGGTCACCCCCGCGCCGGGGCGGAGAAGCTGTACGTCCTGGACATGTTCCCGTACCCGTCGGGCGCGGGCCTGCACGTCGGCCACCCCCTGGGCTACATCGGCACCGACTGCTTCGCCCGCTACCAGCGGATGGCGGGGCGCAACGTGCTGCACGCGATGGGCTTCGACGCGTTCGGCCTGCCCGCCGAGCAGTACGCGGTGCAGACCGGCACCCACCCGCGCACCACCACGGTGGCGAACATCGAGCGCTACAAGGCGCAGCTGCGCCGGCTGGGCCTGGCCCACGACGAGCGCCGCTCGGTGGCCACCATCGACACCGACTTCTACCGCTGGACGCAGTGGATCTTCCTGCAGGTCTTCAACTCCTGGTACGACACGGACGCGAAGCGGGCCCGCCCGATCGCCGAGCTGATCGCCGAGTTCGAGGGCGGCAACCGGCCGACCCCCGACGGCCGGCCGTGGGCGGAGCTGTCCGTCGCCGAGCGCCGGGCCGTCGTCGACGACCACCGGCTGGCGTACGTCTCGCAGGCGCCGGTCAACTGGTGCCCGGGGCTGGGCACGGTGCTGGCCAACGAGGAGGTCACCGCCGACGGCCGCTCCGAGCGGGGCAACTTCCCGGTCTTCAAGCGCAACCTGAAGCAGTGGATGATGCGGATCACCGCGTACGCCGACCGGCTGCTGGACGACCTGGACACGCTGGACTGGCCCGAGCCGATCAAGCTGATGCAGCGCAACTGGATCGGCCGCTCCACCGGCGCGCACGTCGACTTCCCGACCGCCGTCGCGCCGATCCGGGTGTTCACGACCCGGCCCGACACGATCTTCGGCGCCACCTACATGGTGCTGGCCCCCGAGCACGAGCTGGTCGACGCGCTCGCGCCGGCCGCCTGGCCCGACGGGACGAAGGACGCGTGGACCGGCGGGCACGCCAACCCGCGCGCGGCCGTGGAGGCGTACCGCAAGGCGGCGGCGGCCAAGACCGACGTCGAGCGGCAGGCCGACACGAAGGAGAAGACCGGCGTCTTCGTCGGGGCGTACGCCACCAACCCGGCCACCGGGGCGCGGATCCCGGTCTTCGTCGCCGACTACGTGCTGGCCGGCTACGGCACCGGCGCGATCATGGCGGTGCCCGGCCAGGACGAGCGGGACTGGGCCTTCGCCGAGGTCTTCGAGCTGCCGATCGTGCGTACCGTGCAGCCGGCGGAGGGCTTCGACGGCAAGGCGTACACCGGGGACGGCCCGGCGATCAACAGCGCCGCGCCCGAGCGCGGCCTGGACCTGGACGGCCTGGGGGTGGCCGAGGCCAAGGCCCGGATCATCGAGTGGCTGGAGGCCAACGGGCACGGCGCCGGCGCGGTGACCTACCGGCTGCGCGACTGGCTGTTCTCCCGGCAGCGTTACTGGGGCGAGCCGTTCCCCATCGTCTACGACTCCACCGGCGCCGCGATCGCGCTGCCGGAGGAGATGCTGCCGGTCGAGCTGCCCGAGGTGGACGACTTCTCGCCGCGCACGTTCGACCCGGAGGACGCCGGCAGCAACCCGGAGACGCCGCTGTCGCGCCGGCGCGACTGGGTCGAGGTGGAGCTGGACCTGGGCGACGGCCCGAAGCGCTACACCCGCGAGACCAACGTGATGCCGCAGTGGGCCGGCTCGTGCTGGTACGAGCTGCGCTACCTGGACCCGACGAACTCGCAGCGGTTCGTCGACGCCGAGAACGAGGCGTACTGGATGGGGCCGCGCGGCGAGGGCGACTGCGGGGGCACCGACATGTACGTCGGCGGCGCCGAGCACGCCGTGCTGCACCTGCTGTACGCGCGCTTCTGGCACAAGGTGCTGTACGACCTGGGGCACGTCTCGTCGTTCGAGCCGTTCCGCAAGCTGTTCAACCAGGGCTACATCCAGGCGTACGCGTACACCGACGCCCGGGGCGCCTACGTGCCGGCCGAGGAGGTCACCGAGCGCGACGGCGGCTTCTACCTGGGCGACACCCAGGTCAAGCGCGAGTACGGCAAGATGGGCAAGTCCCTGAAGAACGTGGTCACGCCGGACGAGATGTGCGCCGCGTACGGGGCGGACACGTTCCGCGTCTACGAGATGTCGATGGGTCCGCTGGAGGTGTCCCGCCCGTGGGAGACCCGGGCGGTGGTCGGGTCGTACCGGTTCCTGCAGCGGGTCTGGCGGGCGGTCGTCGACGAGCAGACCGGCGCGCTGCGGGTCACCGACGCCCCCGCCGACGCCGCGACCCGGCGACTGCTGCACAAGGCGATCGACGGGGTGCGCGGCGACATGGAGGCGATCCGGTTCAACACCGCGATCGCCAAGCTGATCGAGCTGACCAACGGGCTGACCCGGCTGGCGGAGACCCCGCGTGAGGTGGCCGAGCCGCTGGTGCTGATGCTGGCGCCGTTCGCCCCGCACGTCGCCGAGGAGCTGTGGCGCCGGCTGGGGCACGACACCTCCCTGACGTACGCCGACTTCCCGACCGCCGATCCGGCGCTGCTGGTGGCGGAGACGGTGACCTACCCGGTGCAGATCAACGGCAAGGTGCGTGGCCGGGTCGAGGTCCCCGCCGACGCGCCCGAGGAGACCGTCCGCGCGGCGGCCCTGGAGGCGGTCGCGTCCTCACTGGCCGGCAAGGAGCCCCGCAAGGTCATCGTGGTCAAGGGCCGCATGGTCTCCGTGGTCGCCTGACCCGCCCCGCTCCCGCGTCGATCATGCAGCCGTGGTGGGGGACAAAGTCCCCGGAACCGGACGAGCCGGGCACCACGACTGCATGATCGACGCGCCTGACCGGTCAGGGGTCGCGGCGGTGGGTGAGGGTGATCGCCGTGAGGGTGGCCGTGAGGGACCAGGCGGCGAGGGTCAGCCAGGCGCCGGTGACCGTGGCCGGGTACGGGTCCGGGTTGAGGACGTCGGGGTGCACCTCGATCAGCCGCAGCCAGGCGGTGAGCGGCAGGGCGTTGTGCGCCTCGGCGATCCACCGGTGCTCGTCGCTGTCGACCAGCATCGGCGCCAGCAGGAGCACCGTCGTGGCCGTGGCCACGGCTGCGGCGGCGTGTCGGGTGAGCGCGCCCAGACCCATCCCGACCAGCGCGCACACGGGCACCAGCACGGCGCTCGCCGCGACGGCGCGCAGCACCCCCGGCTCGCCGATCGACCAGCCGGCGTCCCGGTCGGCGAGGATCGCCTGGGACACCCAGAACGCGGTCGCCGCGGTGGCCGTGCCAAGGACGAGCATGACGGCGGTCAGCACGGCGGCCTTCGCGGCGACCACCGCCCGGCGGGCGGGCACGGCGGCGAACGTGGCGCGGATCAGCCCGCTCTGGTGTTCGCCGACGATCGTCAGGGCGCCGACGGTGGCCGAGGCCAGGATCAGCAGCAGGTAGCCGGCCTCGGGGAAGGCGTCGCGCACCGGCCCGTACAGGCGGAACAGCTCCCGGCGCCCCTCGGGGTAGGTCGGCCAGTTCCGGTGGTCGGCGAGGCTGGCGTTGACGCTCGTGCCGATGACGAACAGGAAGACCAGCGGCAGCGTCCAGCGGGTCGAGCGCAGCGACCACAGCTTGATCCACTCGGCGGCCAGCAGGTCCCGGAACCGGGCCGGCGCCCCGGTCACGGTCGGTCGGCGGGTCGGCGCGGTCACGACGGTCATCGGGTCCCCTCCCCGGCGAGGTATTCGACGCTGGCGGCGGTGAGTTCCATGAACGCCTCCTCCAGCGAGGCGGTGCGGGTGGTCAGTTCGTGCAGCCCGACGCCGTGGGCGAGGGCGAGGTCGCCGATCCGGGCGGCCGGCAGGCCGGTCACGACGAGCGCCCCGGCGTCGGCCGGTCGCACGTCGGCGCCCTCGGCCGCCAGCACGGCGGCCAGCGTCGCCGGGTCGGGCGTACGGACCGTCACGCTGGCCCGGGTGCTCCGGGCGGCGAACTCGGCGAGGCTCTGTTCGGCGATCAGCCGGCCCCGGCCGATCACCACGAGCCGGTCGACGCAGTTCTGCATCTCGCTCATCAGGTGGCTGGAGACGAAGACCGTGCGCCCCTCGGCCGCCAGCCGCCGGAACAGGTCCCGCACCCACCGCACCCCCTCCGGGTCGAGGCCGTTGAACGGCTCGTCGAAGAGCAGCACGGGCGGATCCCCGAGCAGCGCCGCGGCGATCCCGAGCCGCTGCCGCATGCCCAGGGAGAAGCCGCCGATCCGCCGCCGTGCGACGGCCGAGAGCCCCACCTCCCGCAGCACCTCGTCAACCCGGCCGCGCCCGATGCCGTTGCTGCGGGCCAAGGCCGACAGGTGGGCCACGGCGCTGCGTCCGCCGTGCACGTCCCCCGCGTCGAGCAGCGCCCCGGCGTGGTGCAGCCCGCGTGGCCGGTCGGCGAACCGGACCCCGTCCACGGTGACGGTGCCGCTGGTCGGCGCGGTGAGCCCGATGATCATCCGCAGGGTGGTGGACTTGCCGGCCCCGTTCGGGCCGAGGAACCCGGTCACGTGGCCGGGGCGCACGCTCAGGGTGAGGTCGTCGACGGCCGTCGTGCGGCCGTACCGTCTCGTCAGGGCGTTGAGTTCGATCACCCGACCCACGCTGCCGTGCGCCGGGCGGCGGGGCGTCGCCCCGCCGGCCACACCTGGCGGCCGGTGACCCGCCCAGGGGCGTACGCCCGTGGGCCGATGCCCGGGCGGGGGCCGGCTGGCTACCGTGTGCGCATGGATGCGACCGCGCCGCCGCCGCGCCGCGCCCCGGCGCTGGCGCGGACGGTGCTGCCCTGGGTCGGCGTCGCGGTGCTGCCGGTCGCCGTGCTCATGGCCCCGGTCGTGGCGTCGAGCCGCAACGGCGTGGGGTTCGGCGACTGGTGGCTCGCCGAGCGTTACCTGGTGCCGCTGCTGGCCGTGGCCCCGCCCGCCGGCCTGCTGCGGCGCCGACCGGTGCTGGCCCTGGCGCTGATGCTCGTCGCGGCGTGCGTGGTCACCGTGGTCGTCAACGTCCCGGAGGACGGCTACCTGGCCGACATCTGGTACGCGCAGTTCCTGGCGGTGGACCTGGTGGTGGGGCTGATCGCGGCGGGGAGGTCCCGTCGCGTCTCGGTGCCGGTGGCCGTCGTGGCGCTCGCCGTGCAGATCACCGCGAGCTTCGTGAACCCCTCCACCGACCCGGTGAGCCGGGCCATGATCTCCGTGCTGGCGGTCGTCACCGCGTGGACGGTCGGCAACTCCGTGCGGGCCCGGCGCGGCTACGCCGAGGCGCTCCGGTCGCACGTCGCCGCCGAGGCGGTCACCGCCGAGCGGCTGCGCATCGCCCGCGAGCTGCACGACATGGTCGCCCACAGCATCGGGGTGATCGCCATCCAGGCCGGGGTGGGGGCCCGGGTCATCGACACCCAACCGGCGCAGGCCCGCGCCGCGCTGGCCACCATCGAGGCGACCAGCCGCGACACCCTGGCCGGCCTGCGGCGTACGCTCGGCGCGCTGCGCCGCCCGCAGTCGGAGTCGGCGTCGCTGGATCCGACGCCCGGGCTGGACGACCTGGACCGGCTGGTCGCGGCCACCGCCGACGCCGGGGTGCGGGTGGACCTGCGGCGCGGCGGCGAGCGGCGGCCGGTCCCGGCCGAGGTCGACCTCGCCGCGTTCCGGATCGTGCAGGAGGCGCTCACCAACGTGGTACGACACGCGGGCAGCGACCGGTGCCGGGTCACCGTCACGCACGGCCCCGACGAGGTCGTGGTGGAGGTCGTTGACGACGGTCGGGGCGGCACGGTCGGCGGCGAGGGGCACGGCATCGTCGGCATGCGGGAACGGGTCGCCCTGGCCGGCGGCCGGTTCCACGCCGGGCCGCGCCCGGAAGGCGGCTTCCGGGTGGCGGCGTGGCTGCCGGCGCCGCCAGCGGCGAAGGAGCCGGTCGGCTCGTGGCCCGGGACGGGGGACCGGTGAGCGTCCGGGTGCTGCTCGTCGACGACCAGCCACTGGTCCGCGCCGGCCTGCGGGTGCTCATCGCCGACGCCCCCGACATCGACGTCGTCGGCGAGGCGGGCACGGGGACCGACGCGGTGCGGCTCGCCCACGAGGTCGTGCCGGACGTGGTGCTGATGGACCTGCGGATGCCCGGCATGGACGGCATCCGGGCCACCCGCGCGATCACCGCGCACGGCGGCGTCACCCGCGTCCTCGTGCTCACCACCTTCGACGACGACGAGCACGTGCACGCCGCGCTGCGCGCCGGCGCGAGCGGGTTCCTGGTCAAGGACATGGCGCTGGACGACATCCTCAACGCGGTCCGGGTGGTCGCCGCCGGGGACGCGCTGATCGCCCCCGGGGTGACCCGCCGGCTCATCGCCGAGTTCGCCCGCCGGCCGACCCCCGCCGCCCCGACCCGGACGCTCGACGGCGTCACCGAGCGGGAGCGCGAGGTGCTGACCCTCGTCGGCCGGGGCCTGTCCAACGGCGAGATCGCCGCCGAGCTGGTGATCAGCGCGGCCACCGCCAAGGCGCACGTGGCCCGGCTGTTCGGCAAGCTGGGCGCCCGCGACCGGGTGCACCTCGTCATCGCCGCCTACGAGGCGGGGCTGGTCTCCCCGTCGCGGTGACGCGTCGTCCCGACGGGCGCGGGCCGCTGCCGGCCGTGGACCCGGGCGGTCAGCGCAGGGCGGCCGCCACCGCAGCGCGGTGGTCGGTGAGCCAGTCGTGCCAGCTGCGGATCATCGGTGGCACCCCGGCGTCGCGCAGCCGGCGCATGCTCTCCTCGCCCCGGTCCGCGCCGGCCACGATGCCCCGCCAGGTGCCGTCGAGCTGGGCGAGCATCACGTCGACCAGTTCGGCGCGGGGCAGCGCGAGCGGCTCCGCGCCGGCCGCCTCGTAGGCGTCGCAGAGCAGCCGGGCGCGCCGGCCCAGCTCCGCCGGGTCGGCGTCCGGCCCCAGCGCCGCCCAGTGCCAGGCGGCGAAGGCGACGTCCTCGACCCGCCGGCCGGGCGCGGCCAGGTCCCAGCGATCAGCGCCACGGGCAGCGGGCCGGCGGGGGAGTCCCGGTACACCGTGTTCTTCGGGGACAGGTCGCGGTGGCAGACCGTCTCGGCGTCGCCGGCCAGCGGGCTGCCCGCACAGGCGTCGTGCAGCCGCCGGAGCAGCTCGGCCAGCCGGGTCAGCGCCGGGTCGGCGAAGTACGCCGGGTCCTCCCGGTCCCGCCACGGCACCCGGCCGTCGACGTGGCTGAGCACCTGCCGGTCCCGCTCGTCCGTGCCTAGGTGGCGGGGCGCGACGTCCGCGCCCGTCCGCTCCAGGTGCCGCAGCAGCGCGGCGACGAAGTCGGCGTTCTCCGGCGGCGTACGCCGGACGGTGTCGCCGACCCGGACGACCTCGGCGACGAAGCCGCCGCCCAGCCGCTCCTCGGCGGCCCGGTCGGTGTGGCCGGTGGCACCGGTCGGCTGCCGCCGCTCGCGGCCCGGCCCGCTGTCCCCGCCCGCTCCGGGCGGCCCGCTGCGCACCGCCGGCCTCAGCTCGGCCCGAGCCGGCGCTGTCGCTCGGCGCGCCACCAGCGGCGGATCAGCACGACGCTGGCGACCAGGCCGAGCGCGGCCGGAGCGGCGCCGAACCAGTTCATGTCGCCCGGGGAGGTGACCGCCGCGCCCACCGCCGCGTAGCCGAAGGCGGTGGGGGCGGAGGCGATCACGCTGCCGGCGAGGAACGGCAGCACCCGGGCGCCGGTGGTGCCGTAGCCGTAGCTGACCAGCCCGAAGCCGGCGATCGGCAGCAGCCGTACGGTGATCACGCCGAGGACGCTCTGCCGGGCGAACCAGCCGTCCAGCCGGGCCAGCCGGCCGCGCACCCGGTCGGCGACGAACTCCCGCCCGAGGAGGCGGCCGACCGCGAAGCCCAGCGCCGCCGCGAGCAGCGCGGCGCCCAGCGCGTACGCGGCGCCCTCCAGCGCACCGAAGATCGCGCCCGAGGCGAGCGTGATGAAGGTGCGGGGCACCAGCGCGACCAGCAGCAGCGCCCCGCCGAGCACCGCCGCCACGGGGGCGAGACCGCCCAGCCGGTCGGCCATCCGGGGCAGCTGGTGCGCCTCGGGCAGGTCGACGACGAGCAGCGTCGCCCCGAAGGCGGCGAGCAGGAGCAGCAGCAGGGCGAACCGGACGGCCGACGGCTGCCGCAGCAGCCGCCGGACGGCCGGGATCATGCCCGGGCGGCGGCGGCCACCGCGGCGCGGCGCTCGGCGCGCAGCCGGTCCGACCAGGTGTCGTCGAGCGGCGGGAGCTGGTGCACGCCGGTGGCCCAGCGCAGCAGCAGGTCCGCCAGGGCGGGATTGCGGGCCAGGGCCGGGCCGTGCGAGTACGTGCCGAGCAGCTTGCCCCGCCACGCCCCCTCGGTGGCGCCGTCGTTGCCGACCCCGGCGGTGACCCGGGCCAGCGGGGAGACCCCGGGGCCGAGGTGGGTGCGCCCGCCGTGGTTCTCGAACCCGGTCAGCGCCGGCACGCCCAGCCGCGGGTCGATCTCGCCGGCCAGCTCGCCCACCGCGCGGGTGGGCCCCCGGTCGGAGGAGAGGTCGAGCAGTTCCAGCCCGGCGCAGAGGGTGCCCTTGGCGAAGAAGGAGGTGCCGAGGAGTTGGTAGCCGGCGCAGACCCCGAACACGACCGAGCCCTGGGCGACCGCCCGGTGCAGGCCGCCGTCGGCGAGCAGCCGCTGCGCGCCGAGTGCCTGCGGGCCGTCCTCGCCGCCGCCGATGAGGTAGATGTCGGCGGTGGAGGGGAGGCGCTGGTCGGAGCGCACCTCCAGCACCTCGACCGGGAAGCCGCGCTGGCGCGCCCGGCGGGCGAGGATCAGCGCGTTGCCGCGGTCGCCGTAGGTGGAGAGCAGGTCGGGGTAGATCCAGACGATGCGCAGGCTCTCAGTTGACACGGTCCAACTCCGCTCGGATGTCCTGGAACGCGGTGTAGTTCGCGATGACCTCCAGGCGGCCCGGGGGCACCGACCGGACGGCGTCGCCGAACGTCCGCACGTGCTGGAAGGGCACGTCGTTGACCTCCAGCCGGACCGCGAGGTCGTACGCGCGGTCGCCGGTGATCAGCACCTGCCGGCCCCGTAGCGGGGCGAAGTCGACGTCGAAGAGCCACGAGGTGTCCAGCCCGTCGGGGTCCCGGGCGTTGATGGAGAGCAGCGTCGGCGCCTCGTCGGCCATGTCGAACGCCTCCAACCAGCTGGCCGGGTTCTTCGCCAGCAGCAGCCGGATGTTGCGCCCGTCGCGGTCGACCTGGGCGTAGCGGCCCGCGACGGAGGTGACGGTGCCGAGCTGGAGCACCGCGTCGACGGGCCGGACGCCGAACTCGGCGGCGACGGCCAGCGCGGTCGCGGCGTTGCCGACGTTGACCTTGCCGGGGAGCTGGAGCTTGACCTTGTGCCAGGCGCCGGTCGGGTCGACCACGCCGTCGTCCTCCACGATCCACTGCGGCTCGGGCCGGCGCAGCGGGCAGCCGCTGCACCACCACTGGTCGCCGGAGCGCTGGATGGTGGAGCCGCACTCGGGGCAGACCCAGGAGTCGTCGTGCCAGCGTTGCCCGGCGCTGAACCAGGTGACGTGCGGCGGGGCGATGCGGTGGTCGTGGTTGGGCGGCGGGGTCGCGGCCCACACCACCATCGGGTCGTCGGCGTTGGCGACGATGCGGACGTTGGTGTGCCGGACCAGCGCGGCGCGCCAGAGCTGCGCCATCATGGCGACCTCCTTGGCCCGGTCGAGCTGGTCGCGGGAGAGGTTGAGCAGCGCCACCACGTGCGGTTCGGTGGCGTCCAGCACCTGGGCGAGGTAGTGCTCGTCCACCTCCAGCACGGCGTAGGGCGTGCTGCCGGCCTTGGCGAGCGCCGAGGTGTGGCCGGTCGGCATGTTGGCGCCGAAGGAGTTGGTGGCGACGCGGCCGAGCACCCCGACCGCCGCCGCGGTGAGCCGGGTGGTGGTGGTCTTGCCGTTGGTGCCCGAGACCAGGGCGATGGCGCGCCCGGCCGACAGGTGGGCCAGCAGGTCCGGGTCGATCTTCAGGCCGATCCAGCCACCGATCACCGAGCCGTCACCGCGCCCCGCGGCCCGCGACAGCGCCGCGGCGGTCCGCGACACCGAGCTGGCCACCTTTGCCCGCAGGGGCATCTTCGCGTCCGTCACCCGAGCGAGGTTACCGGACCGGCGACCCCGCCAGATCGCCGCCGACGGCGAACCGTTCGGCCGGGGTGACCCGGCGGGGCGGTCGGACCGCGCTCAGCCGGACGGAGTCGATCTATGTCGGAAAGCGGACCGGCCCGGCGGGCGCCGGGCCCTCCACTCCGCTCCACCCCCGTTGACGTGCTGTTTTGCGCGCCGAAAGGCCGCGCCACGCGGGCGATTCTGGTTGCGGGTGGAGGGAAGTGGAGTAGAGTGGGGCCCAATGGTGAGGCCGGGAGGGCCCACCGGCCCGGGGGTCAGCGGCGCCGCGAACGCCGCTCAAGGGCGAGGGGGTTGGGCCGATGTTTCTCGGCACCCACACCCCACGCCTGGACGACAAAGGCCGGTTGATCCTCCCGGCGAAGTTCCGGGACGAGTTGGCGGGGGGTGTCGTGATCACCAAAGGGCAGGACCGCTGCCTCTACGCCTTCCCGATGCCCGAGTTCCAGCGGATCGCGGAGCAGTTGCGCGCGCAGCCGGTGACCAACAAGGCGGCCCGGGCCTACAGCCGGGTCTTCTTCGCCAGCGCGCACGACGAGGTGCCCGACAAGCAGGGCCGGGTGACGATCCCGGCCCACCTGCGGGCCTACGCCGCTCTCGACCGGGATCTGGTCGTGATCGGCGCGAGCACCCGGGTGGAGATCTGGGACAAGGCTGCCTGGGAGACCTACCTCGCGGAGAGCGAAGACGACTTCTCCGACATCGAGGAGGGGGTGCTGCCCGGCGGTCTGTAGGGCGTGACGACGCCCGACGTACTGCGAGATCTCCACCCGCTTTCGAGTTCCTGGCACCCCTTCCCCGGTGCCAGGCGCACGATCCGATCGGAGGGCCGCGGCCTCCGACGGGCGGGAGCGGATGGGGATCTGGCGGTACGACGGCACGGCGTCGTCCGACGACGGACGCATGAAGGACGAAGGTTTCACACCAGTGGGGGTCGACATGGGGGAGCTACGCGGCACGCACGTGCCGGTGCTGCTCGAGCGGTGTCTCGAGTTGCTGGCCCCCGCGCTGGGCCGGGGCGGGCGGACGGTCCACGTCGACGCGACGCTGGGGCTGGCCGGGCACGCCGAGGCGGTGCTCGAGGCGCATCCGGAGACGGTGCTGATCGGGCTGGACCGGGACACCGAGGCGCTCGCCCACGCGCGCGTCCGGTTGGCCCGCTTCGCCGACCGGGTCCACCTGGAGCACGCCGTCTACGACGAGCTTCCGGAGGTGCTCGACCGGCTGGGCTATCCGGCGATCGACGGCATCCTGTTCGACCTGGGGGTCTCCTCCCTGCAACTCGACGCACCCGACCGCGGGTTCGCCTACGCGCAGGACGCCCCGCTGGACATGCGGATGGACCAGACCCGGGGGACGACCGCCGAGGAGGTGGTCAACACCTACGCCCATCCGGACCTGGCCCGCGTGCTGCGGGTCTACGGCGAGGAGAAGTTCGCGGGTCGGATCGCCTCGGCGATCATCCGCGAGCGCGAGCGGGCCCGGATCACCTCGTCGGCGCGGCTGGCCGAACTGGTCAGGGAGTCCATTCCGGCACCCGCGCGACGAACCGGGGGACACCCGGCCAAGAGAACGTTTCAGGCTTTACGGATCGAGGTAAACAAGGAGCTGGCAGCGCTGGAGACGGCGCTGCCAGCCGCGCTCGACAAGCTCAACGTGGGCGGCCGCATGGTGGTCCTGTCCTACCACTCGCTGGAGGACCGGCTCACCAAGGCGGCGCTCAGCGACCGGGTCCGCAGCAAGGGCCCGGTCGACCTCCCGGTCGAACTGCCCGGGTCCGGTCCGACGTTCCGGCTGCTCAGCCGGGGCGCCGAACTGCCCGGGGAGGTGGAGGTCGCCGCGAACCCGCGGGCCGCCTCGGTGCGGCTGCGGGCCGCGGAGCGACTCGACCCGGACGCGGCGCAGCAGGGGCGTACCGACCGCGAACGGTACCGCCGGCGGGTGAAGGCGATGCACCAACCAGGGGCGGGGTCCCCCGGGTCCGACACGGATCCGACGGACCCCGGGGGACGGGACAGGGACGGACGAAGAGGGGGAGGGACATGACGAATGACAAGCGCGACCGCCGGGACGTCACCGGCGGCGGGCAGCGCGCACCGCGGTCGGGGGGCCGGACCGCGGCGGAGCGGGCCACGCGCATCGGGACCGGCACGCCGCGGGCGGACCGCGCGAACCGGCAGGGGGAGACTCGCGCCCGGGGGGCGCGCGAGTTCCCGACCCAGGGCAGCGCCGCGCTGCGGCCGGCCGAGCGGGAGAGCGTCGCCACGGCGCGTCCGCCCCGGCTGCGGGTGGCGCCACCGCCGCCGGTGAAGGTGCCGCGGGCGCCGTTCGCCGCGCTGGTCCTGGTGCTGGTGGTCGGCGGGGTGCTCGGCATCCTGCTGGTCAACACGAAGATCAACGAGAACGCCTTCCGGCTGGAGAAGCTCCAGGAGCAGCAGGCCAAGCTCGACGTGGAGCAGCAGCAGCTGAACAAGGAGATCGCCGAAGCGGAGGCCCCGGGCAACCTGGAGGCCCAGGCCCGCCGGCTCGGTCTGGTGGAGGCCGGCGAGCCGGCCTACATCCGGCTGCCCGACGGCAAGGTGATCGGCGTGCCGCAGCCGGCCGAGGGTCAGCCCTCGATCACCAGCCAGCAGGGCGCGGGAGGCTGACGACCGTGCCGCCGAGATCGGAGGAACCGCGCCGGGACGCCACAGGCTCCCGGCGCGGTTCGTCCCGCAACACCGGTGGCCGGGGCGCCGAACCGCGCTCCGGCGAGCCGGGGGTCGGTGGCATCTCCGACGCCCGGGCGTACACCCCGCGCGGGCGCACCGTGCGCGAGCAGCGCGCAGGCGGCCGCGCCGAGCGGGACGCCGACGCCGGCCCCGCCGAGCAGCGCCGGACGCCGCGCAGCACCCGTTCCGGCGACCCGTTCCGCCCCGCCCTCCAGGTGCTCGACGGCGGGCGCGCGGGCGCCGGCCGGGCCGGCCGGCGGGAGGCGCCGGGCCGCTCGGGCGTCGTCCGTACGGTCACGCCCCGCGCCCCGCGCCACGACGACGACCCGCTGCCGCCGCCGCGC
>NZ_JBFABA010000017.1:0-113585 GCF_040640115.1 Micromonospora sp. NPDC023644
CACCACCCCCCTTTGTCCCACCCCCCCGGGGCCCCGTTTAACCCCCCCCCGCCCGGGCGGGGCCCCCCCGGGGGGGGGGGGGCCGCCCCCCCCCCGGCCCCCCCCCCCCCCCCCCCCGTCGCGCCGGCCCGCCGCACACGGCACACCAGGGCGGGTCGGTGGTCAGCCTGGCAGAGCCGAGCGGCCCACCGCTGTCCCAGATCCGTCCGTCGACAGCGGTCGGGGCGGGCGGACGGGGTGCGCCGTCATGCCGAGGACGCGGCGACGCAGAACTCGTTGCCCTCCGGGTCGGCCATGACGACGTGGTGGCCGGTGAAGTCCTCCAGGACGGTTCCGCCCGCCTCCACCAGCCGCTCGGCCTCGGCCCTGATCCGCGCCCACCGCTCGTCGGGGGTGCCGTGCCCCGGCACCCGGACATCGATGTGCAGTCGGTTCTTCGCTGTCTTCGGCTCGGGCACCTTGAGGATGGAGAGTGCGGGTCCGACGCCGTCGGGATCGCACAGCCATGCGACGTCGTCCACCGGGTCGTCCTCCGGCAGGTTGAAGCTCGCGTGCCACTCCTCGACGCTCTGGAAGGGGGCGGGCGGGGGCTCGTCCACGTAACCCAGTGCCGTCTTCCAGAACTCGCCGAGGAGCTTCGCGTCCCTGCAGTCGAGGGTCAGGCTGATTCTGGCTGCCATGGCGGGACCGTACCGCGCACCTGCGACAGCAGCGGCTGAGCGGGCCGCTGCCGACGCCGCTGTCGGCCTTGACGCCCCTCGCACGATGGGTCGCATGAGCCCGAGTGATCCGGACCCGGTGTGGACCGCCGCGCGCCTCGTGATCGTGGTCCTCAGCCTGGCCATGATCGTCTTCGGTCTGCGGGTCGCCGTGACGCGTCGGTTCCCCCCGGTGTGGGCGCGGGTCGCCCGCCTCACGGCGAGCCAGCGGCTCCAACCAGTCCGCCTCGGCGGCGGCCAGGCGCTGCTCGGCGCGTGTCTGCTGCTCCAGCAGGCACCGTTTCTCCTGCCCATGCCCTCCCTGGCCGGGCGCACCCTGCTCGTGGTGGCGCTCCTTCTCGCCGTGGCCGGGGCGGGCTGGTTCGTTTTGTTCCGGCGCTAGACCCGGGGCTGCGTCTCCCACCTACGGGTCAGGCGCTCGGGAGCCGCCTCTACGCGCCGATCCGGCCCAGGCCGGGCAGGAATCGGCCCACTCTGGCCGCATAGCGGCGGTAGGCGTCGCCGTGGGTGGCGATCAGGTACGGCTCCTCGACGGCGCGGACCTGCAGCTGCAGCGCGAGGAGCAGGGCGAGCCAGGCGGCCAGGGATACGGCGTTGGGCACCATCAGGGCCAGGCCGAGGGTGGTGGCCGCCATGGCGGTGAAGATGGGGTTACGGGCGAGCCCGAACGCGCCGCTGGTCACCAGGGTGGTGCGTTCGTCGGGGTCGACGCCGATCCGCCACGAGGCACCCATGGCGAGCTGGGCGGCGAGCGTGGCCCCGATGCCGGCGACGGTGACGACCAGGCCGACCACGTGCAGGGGCCGGTTGTCGAGGACGGGCAGCGGCGGCAGGCCGGCGAGGGCGGCGGCCGGACCGGCCGAGCCGAGCACGAGGGCGGCGACGAACAGCAGTTTCGCCCACCACCGCAGGGTGCCGGGCGGGCCGGCGTCGAGGCGTAGGCCGGTGTCGCCGGTGCGGCGCCACTGGGTCAGGGTGCGCCAGCCGAAGGCGAGCAGCAGGCCCAGCAGGTAGAGCAGCAGCGCGAGCCAGGGCATCGTCAGGCTTTCCCGTCGGTGCAGCAGGCGTCGGCGCAGTCCGAGCCCTGGCCGGCGGCGGGCAGGGGCGCGCAGTCGTCGCAGTGCTCCCCGCGCCAGGCTTCGACGCCCTCCTTCACCGCGACCCCGGCGATCACGAGCGCGGCGATCGGGTCCGCCCACGACCATCCCCAGACGGCGTTGACGACCAGGCCGACGAGCAGCACCGCGGACAGGTACGTGCACAACATGGTCTGCGTCGAGTCGGCCATGACTGTCGCCGAGCCGAGTTCCCGGCCGGTGCGCCGCTTGGCCCGTACGAGCAGCGGCATCACGATCAGCGACGCGACGGCAAGGCCGATACCCACCGGGCTGGCGTCGGCGTCCCCGCCGGTCGACAGCGAGCGGACGGCGTCGAACGTCACCCAGGCGGCCAGGGCGAAGAACGACACGGCGATCAGCCGCAGCGCCAGTCGCTCCCGGTCCTCGGGCACCCGTGAGCGGAACTGCCAGATCAGCACGGCAGCGCTGGACACCTCGACGAACGAGTCCAGGCCGAAGCCGACCAGCGCCGTGGACGAGGCCGCCGCGCCGGCGGCGATCGCGATCAGGCCCTCCAACAGGTTGTAGCCGGCCGTGGCGTAGGCCAGCCACAGGCTGCGCCGCGACAGCAGCGCCCGACGCTCCGGGGTCAGCAGCGACACGCTCACGTGGTCACCGCACCGGCCGGCGCGCCGTAGACCGGGCACAGGGCGACCGCCTCGCCCGTGGCAGCGAGAACCTGTTCCGCCGACCGCAGCAGATCCAGCAGTTCGGGTCGCGTCAGCGCGTAGAACGACTGGCGGCCCGCCACCCGGTAGTCGACGAGGCCGCAGTCCCGAAGGCAGGCCAGGTGCTTCGACACCGTCGACTGCGCCAGCCCCAGCTCGTTGGTCAGGTCCACCACCCGCGCCTCTCCGGTGGCGATCCGGCGCAGGATGGCCAGCCGGGTGGGATCACCGAGTGACCGGAACAGCGCCGCGGCGGGAGCCAGCCCGGGAGTACAACCAATCGCCATTGCGCGATGATAGCCGGATACGGCGATTGGTTCCGGGGTGGGTCGCGGACGGCTCGGGGGTACGGGGCTCGTCGTGTGCGGTCGCCGGACGCCGCCTGTTGGCAAGGCGTGAGCAACCGTGCGCCGTCACCCGTCGACGGTCGTCATCCTTCGCCGTCAGTCGTCGTCCGTCTCGTCGAAGAAGTCGCGGGCGGAAGCGACGAGGCCGGGGTTCGGGTGGCCGCTGTTGAGGAGGTCGATGCTGCGCACCGTGAGATGCGAGTTGCCGTCCGTCTCCGTGACGAACAGCACGGGGTGCCAGGCGGGGTTGACGTCGGCGATGCTCGCCCGGACGCGCTGGTCGCCCAGGGCCTCTTCGAGCGTCGCGCGGGCCCGGACACACCATTCGCCGTGCGCCTCGGCGTCGTCGCCGAGGGAGAGGTGGGTGTCGAACATGTCCCGGCTGATCTGGACCATCGACTCGACACCATGCCCGGGCGTCCCGTCGTCATCCGCGACGACCCACTCGTCGGGCCACCAGCGGTAGCCGTCGGCGTACGAATCGTCGGCTTCGACAAGCACATCGAGGGCTTCTTCGGTGTGCGCCAGGATGTTCACCGTGATGACGTCGCTGTCCGTGGTGAGCGCCACCGCGTACAGCTCCTCCGATGGGCGTCGCTCGAGCATCGGGCCGATCGTCGCGCAGATGCTCGCGACGATCCGCTCGCGCAGTGCAGGCATGTCGACGGTGGGCACCGCGTTCCTCCCGGGGGCAGCCTCAGTCCTGGTCGCCGGAAGCCGGCCCCAGGAGGACGCAACGTAGCAGGGGCGTCGCCGCGCGGCGGTCTGCGAACCCGACCGAGAAGATCCGCCTGGCGACGCGCATCCGGCCGGCCGGGACGACGGCTGGCCGTGCGAACCGCGTGCGACAGGGGGTCCGGGCCGGCGGCGGGATTTTTCCGGGTCGACGAGGGGTCGGACCGGACAGCCGGGTTCCCCAGGGCGCAAAGCGGAGCGCCGACCGGCGTTTCCGCTGATCGGCGCTCCTGTAGCCCGGCGAAAGGCTATGTGGCCAGGGGCGGGGTCGAACCGCCGACCTTCCGATTTTCAGTCGGACGCTCGTACCAACTGAGCTACCTGGCCGTGTTGCTCGGTTCATGCTACCCGCACGGCGGGTTCTCCGCCGGGAGGGTCACATGCCCCGATACGCAGAACGCCGCGCATGGCGCGGCGTTCTGCGCTGGCGGTCCTGACGGGACTTGAACCCGCGACCTCCGCCTTGACAGGGCGGCGAGCACTCCAACTGCTCCACAGGACCTAGCTTTGTTGCCTCCGGCCGAAGCCGGACCGTGCCCCCAACGGGATTCGAACCCGTGCTACCGCCTTGAAAGGGCGGCGTCCTGGGCCGCTAGACGATGAGGGCGGCCCCGCCATCATTGCACACTCGCAACTTCAAGCGGACTTGCTCCCATCCGGCCCCGCCGGAGGCTTGGATAGCTTACGTGATGATCGGTCTCTCGACCAAACCGGTATGGCCCTAGCCACAGCGACGCGCAAAACCGCAGGTCAGACGCCTCTAGCGCAGCCGGGCGACGCCGTAGCGGCGCTTCAGGTCGGTGATCAGGCGGGAGCAGGCGGCCAGCGTGGCCGCCCGATCGCCGCCCCCGTCGTGCAGCAGCACGACCGAGCCGGGCCGGGCCGCGGCGCGTACCCGCTTGACGATCGTCGCGGCGGTCGGCTTGTCCCAGTCCTGCGGGTCGACGTTCCAGTGCAGCGACCGCATGCCGAGCTGGCTGGCGACCGTCACCACCTCGCGCGTCCACCGGCCGCCCGGCTGCCGGTAGAACGGCACCTTGGCGCCCGGCACCGCCGCCCGGATAGCCGCGTTGGTGCGGACGAGGTCCCGCCGGATCTCGGCGACCGGCCGCCGGGCGAGGTGGAGGTCGTGGTTCCAGCTGTGGTTGCAGAGCTGGTGGCCCTCCCGGACGATCCGCCGGACCAGCTCGGGGTGACGCCGGGCCTGGGTGCCCACCACGCAGAACGTGGCGGTGACCCGGGCCGCCCGGAGGCGGTCGAGGACCTTCGGCGTCCAGGCCGGGTCCGGCCCGTCGTCGAAGGTCAACGCCACCGCCCGTACGCCGGTGGTGCGACGCAGCCCCGCCGGCAGTGTGGTCGGCAGCGGGCGGACCAGGCGCCTGGGCGGGGTGCTGCGGGTCGGCCGCGGCTTGGCCGACGGAGCCGGCTCGTCCGGCAGCGGGGCCGAGGCGACCGGCCTGGGGCCGACGACCTGCGGACCGGTGGCGGTGGCTTCGCCGCAGCCGCCGAGGAGGAGGAGCAGAGTCAGGCCGGCGGCCAGCACGGCGCGTGGGCGCATCGTTCGCTCCCGGAGGGTCGGGGTCGGCGGACCTCCCGACGCTAGTGGACGGCGTTCCGCCCCGGCACCCCCGGTCAGCCCGCCCCGGCACCCCGGTCGTCGAAGGCCGCCCGGTCGGTCGGAGGTGGCCTGGTCAGTCGGAGGTGGTCCGGTCAGTCGGAGGTCGCCTGGTCCAGCGAGTCGCGCAGGGCCAGCGCCAACGAGACCGCCTCGGTGAGGTCGACCGGCCGCACCACCCCGGCGGGCAGCGTGTCCGCCCGCCAGCCCGGCCCGGCGGCGAGCACCAGCAGCGGCCGGCGGGGCGCGGCGAGCAGGGCGTTGAGCTGGGCGGGGTCGGCGGTGGCCCGGGCGTGCGACCAGATCACCACGGCGGCCGGTCCGGTCCGGTTGACGGCCTCGAGCAGCGCGGGCAGCGGCATCCGGGCGCCGAGCATCCGGTAGCCGACCCCGGCCTCGGCGAGCGCGGCGGCGAGCGCCTCCAACGGCAGGGTGTGCTGCTCCTCGTCGGCGCAGGAGAGCACGATGCGCGCCGGCCCGGCGGGCGCGCCGGCCCGGGCCACCACCGCGAACGCCTCCGAGACGCAGCGCGACATCAGGTGCTCGACCTCGATCAGGCCGCCGGTGGCGGCGTGCCGCTCCCCGATGCCGAAGAGCACGGGGCGCAGCAACCCGTCCCAGGTGGCGATCACGCCGTCCGCCTGGACGGCCCGGGCGATCGTCTCGCCGATCGCGACCGAGTCCAGCCGCATGGCGGCGCGGGCCAGCCCTCGGGCCGCCGGCCCGGCCCGGCCCACCGGGATCGTCGACCCGCCGCCGTCCCGGCCGGCGACGGCGCGCACCCGTGGGCGTACGCCGGCGTCGGTGGGCACGGCGTCCGGCGCCCGGCGGGCCCAGCGGGCCGCCTCCGCCGGGGTGACCCCCTGGGCGGTGAGCCGTCGCATGATCTCCAGGCGCGCGAGATCGGCCGGCGTGTAGCGCCGGTGGTGCCCGGGTACGTGCTCGCTGGGCCCGAGGCCGTAGCGCTGGTGCCAGGTGCGCAGGGTGGTCACGGCGACGCCCAGCCGTCGGGCGACGGCTCCCGCGCTCAGCGCCTCATCGGCCACCCGACCGCTCCGACGCGTCGTTCGCCGGCGGGCCGGGCGGGGTGACGGCCGGGTCCGGGGGGCCGGCGGTCGGCCCCGAGGGGGCCAGCAGCCGGTTCACCACCCCGCCCAGCCACGGTGCGTACGCGCGGGGATCGGCGTCGAGGTCGGCCACCACCGCGACGGGGTCGACCCAGCGCAGCTCGGCCACCTCGTCGGGGTCGGGCAGCAGCGGGCTGTCCGGCCGGAACTCGCCCCGCAGGACGTGGTCGTACTCGAACTCCACCCGACCGGTGGTCGGGTCCTCGGCGTAGTAGACGTACACGCCGACCTCGGTCAGCTCGACCGGGTCGGCGCCGAGCTCCTCGCGCAGCCGGCGGTTGGCGGCCTCGACCAGGGACTCGCCGGGCGCGGGGTGGCCGCAGCACGAGTTGGCCCAGCGCAGCGGGAAGCGGGTCTTCACCGGCGCCCGCCGTTGCAGCAGCACCCGGCCGTCGGGGTCGACGAGCAGCACCGAGAAGGCGCGGTGGAGCTGGCCCGGGGGCTGGTGGGCGACGGACACGGTGGTCTCGCCCTGCGGCCGCCCGGTGTCGTCGACGAGCTCGACGAGATGCTCTTCGCGGGTGGTCACGGCAGGTGTCTCCCGGGTCCGAGGGGGAGGGCCATCAGGCTTCCCCGGTGATGCGGCCGGCGGCGAGCTTGCCGGAGATGAGCACCATCGGCACGCCGACGCCGGGCTGGGTGCCCGAGCCGACGAAGACGACGTTCGGCAGCGTCCGGTGCAGGTTCGACGGGCGGAACGGGCCGGTCTGGAAGAGGCTGTGCGCGGCGGCGAACGGGGTGCCGGCGGCCATGCCCTGCTCCGCCCACTCGGCCGGGGTCACGGCCCGCAGCACCTCGACGCCGGCGCCGAAGCCGACGTAGCCGCGCTCCTCCAGGGTCTCGACGAGCTGGTCGGCGTAGCGGCCGGTGAGGTCGCCCCGCCAGTCGAACGGCGCCCGGTCGAGGTTGGGCACCGGGGCGAGGACGTAGTAGGTGTGCCGCCCGGCGGGCGCCACCGACGGGTCGGTCCGGCTCGGGTTGGTGACCAGCAGGGACGGGTCGCTCATCAGCTGGCCCCGCCGGATGACCTCATCGAAGGTGCCCTTCCACGACCGTCCGAAGTGGATGTTGTGGTGGGCGATCTTCCCATACCCCTGCGTCGAACCGACGTGCAGGACCACGCAGGAAGGGGAGTAGGTGAGCCGGCGCGGACGGCTCGGCGGCAGCAGGTCGCGGTAGGCGACCGGCAGGTCGGGGTTGAGCACGACCACGTCGGCCGGGATCAGCTCGCCGTCGGCGGTCACCACGCCGGTGGCCCGGCCGTTCGCGGTCTCCACCCGGGTCACCGTGGTGTCGTAGCGGATCTCGACGCCGTGCTTCTCGGCGGCGCCGGCCATGCCGCGGGAGACCGCGTGGATGCCGCCCCGCGGGAAGTAGACCCCGGCCACCGAGTCGAGGTACGCGATGACCGCGTAGATGGCCAGCGCGTCGTGCGGCGCGAGGCCGGCGTACATCGCCTGGAAGGAGAAGATCCGCTGGGTGCGCGGGTCCTGGAAGAACTGGTTGATCTTCGTCTGGAGCCGGCGGAAGGCGCCGCCCGCCAGCAGCTTGACCAGGTTGCCGGTGAGCAGGTCGGTGGGCGCGTCCAGGTTGCGTTCGATGAAGTCGGCGCGCTCCCACTGCCAGAGCTTGCGCGCGTAGTCGACGAAGCGCAGGTAGCCGTCGGCCTCGCGGGGGCCGCAGACCCGGGCGATCTCGGCGGCCATCCGGGTGGTGTCGGTGATGACGTCCAGCGTCGACCCGTCCGGGTAGTAGGCCCGGTAGGCCGGGTCGAGCGGGGTGAGGTCGAGCCAGTCGTCCAGCTCCTCGCCGACCGCGGCGAGCGCCTCGGCGATCAGGTCGGGCATGGTGAGCACGGTGGGCCCGGTGTCGAACTCGTAGCCGTCCACGCCGAGTCGGCCGGCCCGGCCGCCCGGCACCGGCTCGCGCTCCAGCACGGTCACCTGTCGACCGCTGCCCGCCAGGTGCAGCGCGCAGGCCAGCCCGCCCAGCCCGGCACCGACGACGACCACCCGGTCCGTACGCCCGTCAACGGTGCGCACGCGACCACCTCCTTGTGCGAAGTTGCCCATCATGCCCGCCGGTTGGTGGCGGCGGTGGCGAGACCCGTGAGCGCGGTGCGCGCGGTCTCGTCGATCGACGCGGTGCCGAGCGCGGTCAGCGCCTCGGTGACCCGGTCGGAGATCATGCGTTCGACCCGGTCGACGGCCCCGGTGTCGGCGACCAGTTCGGCGAGCCGGGCGACCTCCGCGTCCCCCACGTCGGTGCCGACGCCGTCCAGCGCGCGCCGCTGGGTCGGCGTGGCGAGCTGCCGGGCCAGCATGAGCAGCACGGTCGGCTTGCCGGTGCGCAGGTCGTCGCCGGCCGGCTTGCCGGTGGTCGCCGGGTCGCCGTAGACGCCGAGCAGGTCGTCGCAGAGCTGGAACGCCTCGCCGACGGCGAGCCCGTAGCGGGTGTAGGCGGCGGTCAGCGGGGCGTCGCCGCCGACGCCGGCCAGGCGGGCGCCGAAGAGCAGCGGTCGCTGCACCGTGTAGCTCGCGGTCTTGTAGCGGGCGACCCGCAGCGCCCGGTCGACCGACCAGTTCGCCGCGTCGCTCTCGCCGAGCACGTCGAGGTACTGCCCGGCAATCGTCTCCACGCGCATCTGGTCGTAGCAGCGCCGGACGTCGAGCAGGCGGGCCGGCGGCAGCGCCGCGTGCGCGAGGAGCCGGTCGGCCCAGACCATGCAGAGGTCGCCGATCAGCACCGCGGCGGCCTCGCCGAACCGACGCGGGTCGCCCCGGTGGCCGGCGGCGGCGTGCCGGGCGGCCAGCGCCATGTGCACGGTCGGCCGGCCACGGCGGGTCGCGGAGGCGTCCATCACGTCGTCCTGCACGAGGGCGAAGGTGTGCAGCAGCTCCAGGGCGGCGAACGCGGGCAGCACCGACGACAGCGGAGCCGTGCCGCCCGGCGCGCCGCGCCACCCCCAGTAGGCGAACGTGGGGCGGACGCGCTTGCCGCCGGCCAGCACGCAGTCGCGCGCCGTCGCGGCGAATCCGCCCATCGCCGCGTCGATCTCGCTCAGCGCGTCGACCTCGGTGGCCAGGAAGGCGGCGAGGGTGCCCTCCACCGCCGTGACCAGGTCGTTGGTGTACGCGGCCAGGACCGCGCGGACCGGGTCGTCCCCGTCGGTCGGGCCGGCGGGGGCCACGCGGAGCGAGTTCTTCGCAACTGCGTCGTTGGCCATGCGCCCGAGCGTACCCTAGGCTTACGAGTTGCGTCGATTGATGCGTCGATAATTGAGGAGGGCCGGTGGACACCGATCTCACCGCTGCCTATGGCCGCTGTCGTGAGCTGCACAGACGGCACGGCCGCACCTACTATCTCGCCACGCGGCTGCTGCCCGCTTGGAAACGACGGCATGTGCATGCTTTGTATGGATTCACGCGCTACGCCGACGAGATCGTCGACCGGACCGAGGAACTGCCCCCGGCCGAGCGCGCCGCGCGCCTCGACGACTGGGCCGGCCGCTTCGTCGCCGGGCTGCACGGCGAGCCGGTGCAGGACCCGCTGCTGCCCGCCGTGCTGCACACGATCGCCGTCTTCGATCTCGACCGGGACGACTTCGCGTCGTTTCTCAAGAGCATGGCGATGGACCTGACGGTCACCTCGTACCGCACCTACGACCACCTGCTCGACTACATGGAGGGCTCGGCGGCGGTGATCGGCACCATGATGCTGCCGATCCTGGGCAGCTCGGACCCGGCGGCGGCCCGGGAGCCGGCCCGCCAGCTCGGCTTCGCCTTCCAGCTCACCAACTTCATCCGGGACGTGGCCGAGGACCTCGACCGGGGGCGGACCTACCTGCCCGACGACGACATGGCCCGCTTCGGCGTCACCCGCGAGGACCTGGCCGAGGCGCGCGCCCGGCGCCATGCCACGTCGCGGATCCGGGAGCTGATCGCGTACGAGGTGACCCGCGCCCAGGCGCACTACGCCGCCGCGGCCCCCGGGATCACCCTGCTCGCGCCCGCCTCGCAGGCCTGCATGCGCACCGCCTACGCGCTGTACGGCGGGATCCTGGACGAGGTGGCCGCGCGGGACTACGACGTCTTCGCCGACCGGGCGCTGGTGCCGCAGCGCCGCCGCATGGCGGTGGCCGCCCGCGCCCTGCTCACCCCCGTCGGCACGCCGGTGGTGGTTCCCGGGCCCGCCCTGGTGCCCGGCCCGCTGGCCCTGTCCACCCCCTGACGGCCCCTTGCCGCTGACCGTCCGACGGGCCCTCGTCGGGTCAGAGGCAGGAGTGCAGGGCGTCCACCAGGGCGTCGACCCGGTCGTGGTCGGCCAGGTGGGACGTGGCGTAGGCGAAGGTGTAGCCGCGTCCGGGATCGGCCCAGGCGGAGCTGCCGCCGATTCCGCCCATGCCCCAGCTGCCGTCCTCCTCCCACTGCATGCCGAGCGTCCACCGGGTCCGCCGGCCGAGCAGCAGGTCGTCGCCGTCGTACTGGACCCGGGTCGCCTCGGCCACCAGCTCCCGGCTGAACAGCCGCACGCCGTCGAGGACGCCGCCGGCGAGCAGGCCCGCGTGGAGGCGGGCCAGGGCGCCCGCGGTCGAGTGCAGGTTGACGGCCGGCACCTCGGCGCCGCGCCAGAGCGGGCCGTTCACCACCGACAGGTCCCGGCCGCCGGGCGGGTTGTCCAGCGCCCGCGCCCAGAGCGAGCCCGGCTCGCCGGCCACCCGCTCCGGCCACCCCGGGTCGCCGTACCGCAGCTCGGCGCAGCGCCGCTGGTCCGCCTCGCCGAGGCCGAAGCCGAGGTCCAGCCGCCACGGGCCGGCGATCTCCTCGGCGAGGAAACGGCCCACCGACCGCCCGTCGACGCGCCGCACCAGCTCGCCCACCAGGTGCCCGTACGTCCAGGCGTGCTCGCCCGCGACGGACCCCGGCGGCCACTCCGGCTCGGCGCCGGCGAGGTCGGCGCAGAGCAGGTCCCAGTCGGCGACGGCGGCGGCCGGCCGGGGCACCGGGAAGGCCGGCAGCCCGGCGGTGTGCGTCAACACCTGGCGCACGGTGGCCGGGGCGCGGAAGCCGGGCCAGTGGTCGGCGACGGGGTCGTCCAGGTCGAGCCGGCCCCGGTCGACCAGCGCCAGCAGGCAGAGCGCGGCGACCGGCTTCGCGGCGGAGTAGACGTTGACCAGCGTGTCCGGCAGCCACGGCCGCCCCGGTGACCGCTCGCCGCCGACGACGTCGACCACCGGCTCGCCGTCGTACCAGATCGCCAGGCCCGCCCCGGTCTCCCGGCCCTCGGCGAGCAGCCCGGCGAAGCAGTCGTGGACGGCGGCGAAGCGTGTGCGCATCCGGCCACGGTAGGAGGTCCCGATGCCGGCGGGGAGCGGATTTCCGCCGGCGACGGGCTGGCCGGCCGCCGAACGGTGCGCGATGCTGGCGGGATGGCGGATCCGGAACTGGTGGACGTGGTCGTGGTCGGGCTCGGGGTCGGCGGCGAGGAGGTGGCCGGGCGGCTCGCCGAGGCGGGGCTGACCGTCGTCGGCGTCGAGCGCGACCTGGTCGGCGGGGAGTGCCCGTACTGGGGGTGCGTGCCGAGCAAGATGATGATCCGGGCGGCCAACGCGATCGCCGAGGCCCGCCGCGTGGACGGGCTCGCGGGCACCGCCGAGGTCCGGCCCGACTGGGCGCCGGTGGCGAGGCGGATCCGCGAGGAGGCCACCGACACCTGGGACGACACGGTCGCGGTGGAGCGGTTCACCGGCAAGGGCGGGCGGTTCGTCCGGGGCAGCGCCCGGCTCGACGGCCCCGGCCGGGTCCGGGTCGGCGAGCGGGTCTTCCAGGCCCGGCACGGGATCGTGCTGGGCACCGGCACCAGGCCGTCCGTGCCGCCGGTCGACGGGCTGGCCGACACGCCGTACTGGACCAACCGGCAGGCGATCGAGGTCGAGGAGCTGCCGGAGTCGCTGCTGGTGCTGGGCGGCGGGGCGATCGGGCTGGAGCTGGCGCAGGTGTTCGCCCGGTTCGGGGTCCGGGTCACCGTGGTCGAGGCCCTGGACCGGGTGCTCGCCGTCGAGGAGCCGGAGGCGTCCGAGGTGGCCGCCGCCGCGCTGCGCGCCGACGGGGTGGAGATCCACACCGGGGTGCGGGCGGAGCGGGTCAGCCACGACGGGCGCGGTTTCACCCTGCACGGGGCCGGCGGGGCGGAGTTCACCGCCGAGCGGCTGCTCGTGGTGACCGGTCGCCGGGCCCACCTGGACGAGCTGGGCCTGGACACCGTCGGGGTGGACGCCGGCCGGCGCTACCTGGCCGTGGACGACCGGCTGCACGTCACCGACGGGATCTGGGCGGTCGGCGACGTGACCGGCGAGGGGGCGTTCACGCACGTCGCGATGTACCAGGCCGGGATCGTCGTCGCCGACGTGCTCGACCACGCCTGGCGCGCCGACGGCGGGGCCGACCCCAGCGGCACCGCGAGCGCGACGGGTGGCGCGTCCGGGGCGGTCGGCGCGTCGGGCACCACGGGGTCGGGCGGTTCCGCCGGTGCGGTGCCGCGCGCCGACTACCGGGCGCTGCCCCGGGTGACCTTCACCGACCCCGAGGTCGGCGCGGTCGGCCTCACCGAGCGGCAGGCCCGCGAGCGGGGCGTCAACGTGCAGGTCGGCCTCGCCCGGGTGCCGTCGTCGGCCCGGGGCTGGATCCACAAGGCCGGCAACGAGGGCTTCGTCAAGCTGGTCGCGGACGCCGACCAGGGCGTGCTGATCGGCGCGACCTCGGTGGGACCGGCCGGTGGCGAGGTGCTCTCCGGCCTGGTGGTCGCGGTGCACGCGGCCGTGCCGCTCGCCCGGCTCCGGCAGATGATCTACGCGTACCCGACCTTCCACCGGGCGATCGAGGACGCGCTGCGCGACATGTCCTGACGGTGCCGCCCCGTCGCGTCGGATGCCGGGCGGCGGGCAGCACACGGCAGCGCACGGCAATCGCCCGGCAGGCGGCTGCTCATTTCTTTCAGTCTCATGACGTACGATTGCGGCCGTGACGAAGCGGTTGACCGAAGTTGCCAAGAAGGCCGGCGTCAGCGAGGCCACCGTCAGCCGGGTGCTCAACGGTCGGGACGGGGTCTCCGAGGCGACCCGGACGGCCGTGCTGACCGCGCTCGACGTGCTCGGCTACGAGCGGCCGACCAAGCTGCGCGGCGAGCGCGCCCGGCTGGTCGGGCTGGTGCTGCCCGAGCTGCAGAACCCGATCTTCCCGGCGCTCGCCGAGGTGGTCACTGGCTCGCTCGCCCAACGGGGGTTCACCCCGGCGCTCTGCGCCCGCACCATCGGGGGCGTCTCCGAGATGGACTACGTGGAGATGCTCCTCGACCACCAGGTCTCCGGGGTGATCTTCGCCGGTGGTTCGTACGCGCTCGCCGACGCCCGGCACGACCACTACCGCCGGCTGACCGACCGGGGCCTGCCGGTGGTGCTGGTCAACGCGGGCGTCGACGAGCTGGGCTTCCCCCGGGTCTCCACGGACGACGCGGTGGCGGTCGAGCAGGCGTACGGGCACCTGCGCTCGCTCGGGCACGACCGGATCGGGATGGTGCTCGGCCCGGAGGGGCACGTGCCGTCCCGGCGCAAGCTGGACGCGATGGCCCAGGCGGCGGGCTGGGGCGACGACACGGCGTACGTCGAGCGCTCCAGCTTCTCCATGGAAGGGGCGCGGGTCGCGGCGACCAAGCTGGTCGAGCGGGGCGTGACCGGCATCATCTGCGCCAGCGACGTGCTGGCCCTGGGCGCCATCCGGGCCGCCCGGCGGCTGGGTCGGGTGGTGCCGACCGACGTGTCGGTGGTCGGCTTCGACGACTCCGCGTTCATGACCTGCACCGACCCGCCGTTGACCACCGTGCGGCAGCCGATCGAGACGATGGGGCAGGCCGCGGTGGACCTACTGGTCACCCAGATCGAGGGCGCCGGCGTGCTGCACGACGAGTTGCTGTTCGAGCCCGAACTGGTGGTGCGCGGTTCCACCGCGCCCGCTCCCGGCCGCTGACCTCCGTCTCCGCCGCGACCGCTGAATCGGGTCCGCCCCGGCCACCAATCGACGCTCCGGCCGTCGACCGCTGCTTGCGGTCGGCGGCCGTTTCGTCGTTGCCTGCACCCGTAGCGCCGCGTCGGGTCCCATGATCCGTTGGCGTCGGCCCGGACGGAGGGCCGCGCGGAGCCCGGCGGAGCGTCAACCGATCACGAGCGCCGCTCGCGGCGCCGGTGGCCCCTGGTCCTGGACGGGGCGCGAGCCGGCGGGGTGCGAATCGGGGCGAAGCCCCGCAACTCGACCGCCTTCCAAGATCCTGTCTAAATCTGCCGGCTACCAAGTCTCGTTTTTTCATCACGGGATCGATACCTTGCTGAAACAAGTTCGCCTGGCTACAGTGACCCCACTCACACCTGGCCTCGACGCAGCTACCCGGGGTCAGGTCGCTTGGCAGATGCAGATCAGCGACGGCGTGTCGGCGCGGTGACGACCACCGGGCCTCAGCGCAGGTCATGGAGACACCCGTTCCCGAAGGGATGGACAGATGTCCGTACCGCAGTACCGGAAGGCTGCGGCGTTGGCGCTTGTGGCCGGCTTGGGGCTCAGCCTTGCGGCCTGCTCCACGAAGAGCGACGACGCCACCGGCAGTGCCGGCGGCAAGGTCACCGTCACCGTCGACTGCCAGCCGGTCGGCTCCCAGAAAGAGCTGTTGCAGAACTGGAACGACGACGTCGCCGAGTTCCAGCGGCAGAACCCCGACATCGTCATCAAGAGCGTGAGCGTCGGCGAGCAGTGCAACAACCCGCCGGACTTCACCGCCCGCCTGGCCGGCGGCACCGTGACCGACCTGTTCTACGGCTACATGACCGACCTCCAGCAGGTGCTGGACTCCGGCCAGGCGATGGACATCACCGAGTACGCCAACAAGGACACCGTCCCCACCTGGGACAGCGTCGACCCGGCGCTCAAGGAGGTCTTCAGCGACGGCGGCAAGCTCTACGCCGTCCCGGCGAAGAACTACTCGATGGGCCTGGTCTACAACAAGGTCCTGTTCCAGCAGGCGGGGCTCGACGTCAACAACCCGCCCAAGACGTGGCCCGAGGTCCGGGCGGCCGCCAAGAAGATCTCCGCGCTCGGCAACGGGATCGCCGGCTACTCGGAGTACAGCGCCGGCAACACCGGCGGCTGGCACTTCACCTCCCTGCTCTACTCGCAGGGCGGCCAGGTGCTGACCGCGGACGGCAAGAAGGCCGACTTCAACAACGCGATGGGCAAGCAGGTCCTGCAGAACCTCAAGGACATGCGGTACGGCGACAACAGCATGGGCAGCCGCCAGCTGCTCCAGTGGGGCGACCTGCTGACCAACGCCGCCGCCGGCAAGGTGGGCATGTTCATCGGCGCGCCGGACGCCACCCAGGCGATCGTCAGCCAGTTCCAGGGCAAGTTCCAGGACTGGGCGATGGCCCCGCTGCCCGGCCAGGACGGCCCGGCGAAGGCGACGCTCGGCGGTGGCGAGGGCTACTTCTTCAAGAAGGGCCTCTCTCCGGAGCAGGTCAAGGCCGGTCTGAAGTGGATCGCCTACCAGAAGCTGACGCCGGGCAAGGGCCAGTTCGACTACGTCCGGGCCAAGCCGCAGAACTACCCGGTCGGCCTGCCCCAGCCGCTGCTCTTCACCAACGGGAGCGAAGCGCAGAAGCAGGAGCTCGACCTGCGCAAGGCGAACGCGAACGTCGACACCGCGAACTTCGCGCTCTTCGAGGCCGCCCCGGTCCCGATCAAGGGCGAACCGCGCAACGCGCAGGCGATCTACGCGGTGCTCGACGCGGCGATGTCCGGGGTGCTGACCAACCCGAACGCGAACATCGACGCGCTGCTCAAGACGGCCGAAGAAAAGGTCAACCAGCTCCTCGCCGCGGAGAGCTGATCCGACGGGGTGGGGGCCGGCGGGCCGGCCCCCACCCCCTCCGCGCCGCACGTCCGGTCACTGACTCACCAGGAGTTGCCTTGGCAATCCTCTCCGCCCCGGGGACCACCAGGAAGACGGGTCGCCCCACACCGCCGTCCCCGGTGGGGCCGCAGCGTACGAGCCTCGGCCGCAAGGTGCGGGACAACCTCACCGGCCACGCGTTCCTGGTCGGGGCGGTGCTCTGCTTCGCGGTCTTCTCCTGGTACCCGATGATCCGCGGCATCGTGATGAGCTTCCAGCGCACCCGGCGCGGCGAGACCACCTGGGTGGGCTGGGACAACTACACGCGCATCATCGACGACCCGAGCTTCTGGACGGCCTGGAGGAACACGTTCTCCTTCACGGTCCTCGCGCTCGTCCTCGGCTACGTGGTGCCGTTCTTCGTGGCGGTCCTGCTCAACGAGTTCCGCCACGCCAAGGGGTACCTGCGGATCCTGGTCTACCTGCCGGTGATGCTGCCGCCGGCCTCGGCGCTCTTCCTGTTCAAGTTCTACGCGTACGACCCCAGCGACGCGGGACTCTTCAACGCGATCCTCAAGGCGCTGCACCTGCCGACGTCGCAGTGGATGCAGTCGCCCGAGATGACGATGCCCGCGATGGTGCTCGCGTCGACCTGGATGAACATGGGCAGCGCGGTGCTGATCTACCTGGCGGCGTTGCAGAACATCCCCGGCGAACTCTACGAGGCGGCCGAGCTGGACGGCGCCGGGATCTGGCGGCGGATCCGGCACGTGACCATCCCGCAGACCCGGCTGATCCTCGCGCTCCTGGCGATGATGCAGATCGTCGCCACCATGCAGGTCTTCATCGAGCCGCTGATCCTCGCCAACGGCGCGGGCGCCGAGGACTCGGCGACCTCGGTGGCGTACCTCATCTACCAGCACGGCTTCTTCCAGAACGACCTCAACGGCGCCGCCGCGCTCGGCGTGATCATGCTCGTGGTGCTGGCCGGCTTCTCCGCCGTCTACGTGCGGCTGACTGCGAAACAGGACTAGGACGGACGCGGAATGGCACAGGACTCCGGGACCCGGACACTCGTCTCCCACGCCCAGCTCAAGCGGGGACGCGGCAGGGTGATCTACTGGGCGCTGCTCGCCGTCGTCGTGGCGGGATTCACGCTCGTCTTCCTCGGGCCGCTCTACTGGATGGTCACCGGCGCGCTCAAGTCCGGCCAGGAGATCGCGCAGACCCCGCCGTCGTTGTTCCCGCGGGACCCCCAGTGGCAGAACTACGTCGACGCGTGGAACAACCTGGATCTCGCCAAGCTGCTGTTCAACACCTTCTACTACGCGACCGGCGCGGTGCTGTTCCAGCTCGTCCTCGACACCGCCGCGGCGTACTCCCTGTCGAAGCTCCGCCCGATCTTCGGCAACGTGATCCTCGGCCTGATGCTGGCGACGCTGATGATCCCGGCGATGGTCCTCATCGTCCCGCAGTACGTGACCGTGATCGACCTGCCGATCCTGCACGTCAACCTGCTCGACTCGCCGTTCGCGATCTGGCTGCCCCTGGTCGCGAACGCGTTCAACATCTTCCTCCTGAAGCGGTTCTTCGACTCGATCCCGGAGGAGCTGATGGCGGCGGCCCTCATGGACGGGGCGACCCCGCTGCGCACGCTCTGGTCGATCATCCTGCCGATGTCGCGCCCCATCCTCGGCGTGGTCTCGATCTTCGCCGTGACCGCGGTCTGGAAGGACTTCCTCTGGCCGAAGCTGGTCATGCCCTCGCCCGAGACCCGGACGGTCAGCGTCGGCATCTACGCCTTCTCCGGCGGTACGCCCATGAACGTCGTGGTCGCCGCGTCGGTCATCGCCGCGATCCCGACCGTCGTCGTCTTCCTGCTCTTCCAGCGGAACATCATGTCCGGCCTCACCACGGGCAGCCTCAAGGGATAGCCCTCAGCGATTCCCCCGCGGCGAACAACGACTGTTCGCCCGAGACACATCAAGGTCCGGCGAACCCGCCGACGCACTGACGCAGAAAGAGGTGCTCGTGTCCAGAGCAGACAACGGTCCGTGGTGGCGTGGAGCGGTGATCTACCAGGTGTACCCACGTAGCTTCGCCGACGGCAACGGCGACGGCACCGGCGACATCGCCGGCATCCGGTCCCGGCTGGACTACCTGTCGGCGCTCGGCATCGGCGCGATCTGGTTCAGCCCCTGGTACCCCTCCCCGATGGCCGACGCCGGCTACGACGTCGCCGACTACCGCGACATCGACCCGGTCTTCGGCACGCTGGCCGAGGTGGAGGAGCTGATCGCGGAGGCACACGCCCTCGGCATCAGGACCATCGTCGACGTGGTGCCGAACCACTGTTCCGACAGGCACCCCTGGTTCCAGGCGGCACTCGCTGGCGGGCCGGACGCACCCGAGCGGGAGCTGTTCTGGTTCCGCCCCGGCCGGGGCCCGAACGGCGACCAGCGGCCCACCGACTGGGTCGGCGAGTTCGGCGGCGAGACCTGGACCCGGACCACCAACCCGGACGGCACCCCCGGCGACTGGTACCTGCACCTCTTCGCCCCGGAGCAGCCGGACTTCAACTGGGACCACCCCAGGGTGCGGGCCGAGTTCGAGGACATCCTGCGGTTCTGGTTCGACCGGGGGGTGGACGGCATCCGGATCGACTCGGCCGGGCTGCTGGTCAAGGACGGGACGCTGCCCGAGACCCTGCCGGACCGGCCGCACCCGTTCCGCGACCTCGACGGGGTGCACGACATCTACCGCTCCTGGCGGCGGATCGCCGACGAGTACCCCGGCGACCGGGCGCTGATCGGCGAGGTGTGGATGCCGGACCGGCAGCGGTTCGCCAACTACCTGCGCCCGGACGAACTGCACGCGGCGTTCAACTTCGACTTCCTCGGCTGCGCCTGGGACGCCTCGAAGATGCGCGAGAGCATCGACGGGACGCTGAGCGCGCACGCGCTGGTCGGCGCCCCGGCCACCTGGGTGCTCTCCAACCACGACGTGACCCGGCACGTCACCCGCTACGGCCGGGCGGACACCACGTTCAGCTTCGCCGCCAAGCGCGAGGGCACCCCCACCGACCTGGAGCTGGGCACCCGCCGGGCCCGGGCCGCCGCGCTGCTGTCGCTGTCGCTGCCCGGCGCCGCGTACGTCTACCAGGGCGAGGAACTGGGGCTCTGGGAGGTCGAGGACATCCCGCGTGAGCTGCGGCAGGACCCCATGCACTTCCGCTCCGGCGGGGTCGATCCCGGCCGCGACGGCTGCCGCGTCCCCATCCCCTGGTCCGGCGAGACGCCGCCGTTCGGCTTCAGCCCGGACGACGCGACGGCGGCACCCTGGCTGCCCCAGCCGGCCGACTGGAAGGACCGCACCGCCAGCGCCCAGACCGGCGACGCCCGCTCGATGCTGGAGCTGTACCGGGCCGCCCTCGCCGTCCGCCGCGCCGAGGCGGCACTCGGCGACGGGGAGCTGACCTGGCTGCCCGCCCCCGAGGGGGTGCTCGCGTTCCGGCGGGCACCCGGCTTCGCCTGCGTGGTCAACCTCTCGGACGCGGCGGTCCCGCTGCCGCCCCACACCGACCGGCTGCTGGCCAGCGGGCCGCTCGACGAGGACCGGTTGCCCCCGGACACCGCCGTCTGGCTGCGTACCGCCGAGGCGACGCCCGCCCCGACGGCCGGGACGGACCCGCGGCCCGGACCGGCCTGACCCGACGGTCGCCGGCGGCCCGTCCCGGCCGCCGGCACCGCCCACCCGCCAGCCGAGGCCGACCGGGAGGTACGCGCACCACACCGCACCGCACGACACGGGGGACCTGGCCAACCGAGGAAAGGGAGCGCCGCTCATGGCCGACCACACCACCCCGCACCACCAGCGAAAACACCGGATCCGCGCGGGGCTGGCCGCCCTCGCCGGCACCGCCCTCGCCGCGGCCTCGATCTCCGTCGTCGCGCTGGGCACCACCGCGACCCCGGCCCACGCGGCGGGACTCTCGCCGTTCGACATCCCGGGGCGGGGCGCCACCGTCCCGTTCGTCGAGCAGGAGGCGGAGGAGGTCGCGCACACCGGCACGAGGATCGGCCCGGACCGGCGCTACGGCACGCTGCCGTCCGAGGCGTCCGGCCGGGAGGCGGTCACCCTCGACGCCGTCGGCGAGTACGTCGAGTTCACCCTCACCGCGCCCGCCAACGCGGTCACCTTCCGCTACAGCCTGCCGGACAACGCCGCCGGCACCGGCCGGGACGCCAGCATCGACCTGCGGGCCAACGGCGCGCTGGTCAAGGCGGTGCCGGTCACCTCGCGGTACGGCTGGTACTACGGCGGCTACCCGTTCAACAACAACCCGGGCGACACCAACCCGCACCACTTCTACGACGAGACCCGGACCATGTTCGGGACCACCTACCCGGCCGGCACGAAGATCCGGCTCCAGGTCTCCTCGACCGCCCAGTCGCCGACCTTCACCATCGACCTGGCCGACTTCGAGCTGGTCGGCGCGCCCATCGCCAAGCCGGTCGGCGTGCTCGACGTGGTCACCGACTTCGGCGCCGACCCGACCGGTGCGACCGACTCGACCGCGAAGTTCCAGGCGGCGGTGGACGCCGGCCGGGCCCAGGGGCGGGCCGTCTGGATCCCGACCGGCACGTTCACCCTCTTCGACCACGTCGTCGTGGACGGGGTGACCCTGCGTGGGGCCGGACCGTGGTACTCCGTGCTCGGCGGGCGGCACCCGACCGACCGCAAGCGGGCCGCCGGCATCTACGGCAAGTACGTCCCCGGCGGCGGCTACAGCGGCGAGATCCGGCCGCACGAGGCCGGCGGGCCCAGCCGCAACGTCACGCTGCGCGACTTCGCCGTCATCGGCGACATCCGGGAACGGGTGGACGAGGACCAGGTCAACGCCATCGGCGGGGCGATGTCGAACTCGGTGGTCGACAACGTCTGGATGCAGCACACCAAGGTCGGGGCCTGGATGGACGGCCCGATGGACAACTTCACCATCCGCAACAGCCGGATCCTCGACCAGACCGCCGACGGGGTGAACTTCCACTGGGGCGTCACCAACTCCACGGTGACCAACACGTTCGTGCGCAACACCGGCGACGACGCCCTCGCGATGTGGGCGCAGAGCGTGCCGAACGTGAACAACTCGTTCACCCGCAACACGATCGGCGTGACGATCCTCGCCAACCACCTGGTGACCTACGGCGGGCGGGACATCAAGATCACCGACAACGTCACGGCCGACTCGGTGACCAACGGCGGCGGCATCCACGTCGCCAACCGCTACCCGGGCGTGACCGGCCCGACCGCCGTCTCCGGGACGATCACCGTCGCCCGGAACACCCTGATCCGCAACGGCAACTCCGACTACAACTGGCGCTTCGGCGTCGGCGCGATCTGGTTCTCCGCGCTCAACGAGCCCATCCAGGGCGCGGCGATCAACGTCACCGACACCGACATCCTGGACAGCTCGTACGCGGCGCTGCACTGGATCGAGGGGCAGAGCAGCGGGATCAGCTTCAACAACGTACGGATCGACGGCGCGGGCACGTACGCCCTCCAGGTGCAGGCGCCCAGCCAGGTGTCCTTCACGAACGTGCGGGCCACCGGAATCGCCCAGGCCAACCCGATGCACAACTGCGTCGGCAGCGGCTTCCAGATCACCCAGGGCACCGGCAACTCCGGCTGGTACACGTCGACGCCGTACTGCGGGCCGTGGCCCGAGCCGCAGTGGGGTGGCGGGCCCACCAGCCCGCCCCCGACGACGACGCCGCCGACCACCGCGCCGCCGACCACCCCGCCGCCCACCACGCCTCCGCCGACCACCCCGCCCCCGACCGGCGGGAACCTGGCGCAGGGCCGGCCGGCGACCGCGACCAGCACCAACCAGAACTACGGCGCGGCGAACGCGGTGGACGGCAACGCGGCCAGCTACTGGGAGAGCGCCAACAACGCCTTCCCGCAGGCGCTCACCGTCGACCTGGGCGCGGCGCGGTCCGTCGACCGGGTGGTGCTGAAGCTGCCCGCCGGCTGGGAGCGCCGGACCCAGACCCTGTCGGTGCTCGGCTCGACCGACGGCTCGTCGTGGGCCACCCTCGCCGGGTCGGCCGGGCGCACCTTCGACCCGGCCGGCGGCAACACGGTGTCGATCAGCCTGCCGGCCGGTGAGCGCCGGTTCGTCCGGCTGACGGTCACCGGCAACACGGGCTGGCCGGCGGCGCAGCTCTCCGAGTTCGAGGTCTACGGCGGCGGCCCCGTCACCCCGCCGCCGACGACCCCGCCGCCCACCACCCCGCCGCCGACCGGGAACCTGGCGCTCGGGCGACCGGCCGCGGAGACCAGCCACGCCGACGTGTACGTGGCGGCCAACGCGGTCGACGGCAACGCGAACACCTACTGGGAGAGCGCCAACAACGCCTTCCCGCAGTCGCTGACGGTGGACCTGGGCACCAGCCGGTCGGTGTCCCGGGTCGTGCTGAGGCTCCCGCCGTCGTCGGCGTGGCAGACCCGTACCCAGACGCTGTCGGTGCTCGGCTCCACCACCGGCTCGTCGTTCACCACCCTGAAGGCGTCCGCCGGCCACACCTTCGACCCGGCCACCGGCAACACGGTCACCGTGACCTTCGCGGCGACCAGCCAGCGGTACCTGCGGCTGACGTTCACCGGCAACAGCAGCTGGCCCGCCGGTCAGCTCAGCGAGTTCGAGGTCTACTCCAGCTAGCCCGGTGGCCCCCGCCCCGGGCGGGGGCCGCCGGTCCGGTCGGCCGGCGCAGTGTGGCCCGGCCCCCGTCCCGCACCGCACCGTCCCCCACCTGTCGCGGCACGACGGGCGTACCCCTGCGCCCGTCGCCGGGCAACGCACCCACACACCACCCCCGAAAGAGGTGTAGGTACCGCCATGTCCAGACTCGGCACCAGACAGGGCACCGCGCCGACCGGCGCGCCCGATCCCGCCCCCCGATCCACCCGCTCGGCCCACCGACGGCTGCTCGCCGGCGTGCTCGCCGGGCTGCTCCTCACCGCCGTCCCGGCCGTGACCCCGGCGGCCGCCGCGCCACCGGCGGACCCGGCCGCGACCGCCGCCCGCGCCGCCCTGCTCGCCGGGCTCTCGGCCACCATGACCGCCAGCAGCCACACCCAGGACTACGTGGCGGGCAACGCCAACGACGGCAACGCCGACACCTACTGGGAGAGCGCCAACAACGCGTTCCCGCAGTGGATCCAGGCCGACCTCGGCGCCACGGTCACCGTCGACCGGGTGGTGCTCAAGCTGCCGCCGTCGTCGGCGTGGCAGACCCGTACCCAGACGCTGTCGGTGCTCGGCTCCACCACCGGCTCGTCGTTCACCACCCTCAAGGCGTCCGGCGGCCACACCTTCGACCCGGCCACCGGCAACACCGTGACCGTCAGCTTCGCCGCGACCAGCACCCGGTACGTGCGGGTGCAGGTCACCGGCAACACCGGCTGGCCGGCCGCCCAACTCTCCGAGGTCGAGGTCTACGGTGCCGCCGGCAACCCCGACACCCAGGCGCCCAGCGTCCCCGGGAACCTGGGGTACACCCAGCCCGCCAGCGGGCAGATCCGGCTGACCTGGTCCGCGTCCACGGACAACGTCGGGGTGACCGGATACGACGTCTACGCCAACGGCGCACTGCGCGCCAGCGTCAACGGCTCCACGCTGACGTACACCGACAGCCAGCCGAACAGCGCCACGGTCTCGTACCACGTCCGGGCCCGGGACGCGGCCGGCAACCAGTCGGCGAACAGCAACACCGTGACCCGGACCGGCACCGGCACCCCGCCGGTCGGCAGCAACCTGGCGGTCGGCAAGCCGATCACCGCCTCCGGGCACGTGCACACGTTCGTGGCCACCAACGCCAACGACAACAACGTGGCCACCTACTGGGAGGGCAACGGCAACCCGAGCACGTTGACCGTGCAGCTCGGGGCCAACGCCAGCCTCAGCCAGGTCGTGCTGAAGCTGAACCCCGACTCGGCCTGGGGGGCGCGTACCCAGAACATCACCGTGCTCGGCCGGGACCAGGGCTCCTCGACCTTCACCACCCTGGTCGGTGCGGCGAACTACAGCTTCAGCCCGGCCAGCGGCAACACCGTGACCATCCCGGTCTCCGGCGCGGCGGCCGACGTGCGGCTCTCGATCGCCTCGAACACCGGCGCCCCGGCCGGGCAGGTCGCCGAGTTCCAGGTCATCGGCACCCCGGCGCCCAACCCGGACCTGACCGTGACCGGCATGTCGTTCAGCCCGTCCGCGCCCGTGGAGACGAGCGCCGTCACGCTCTCCGCCACCGTCCGCAACGCCGGCTCGGCGGCCTCCGGCGCCACCAACGTCAACTTCTACCTCGGCACCAACCGGGTGGGCACCGCGCCGGTCGGCGGCCTGGCGGCCGGCGCCTCGGCCACGGTGTCGGCGAACATCGGCACCCGGGACGCGGGCAGCTACCCGCTGAGCGCGAAGGTCGACGAGTCCAACACCGTCGTCGAGCAGGACGACACCAACAACAGCTACACCAACCCGAGCCGGCTGGTGGTCAGCCCGGTCGCCAGCTCCGACCTGGTCGCCGCCGCGGTCGCCTGGTCGCCGGGCACCCCGGCGGCCGGCAACACGGTCACCTTCTCGGTGTCGATCCGCAACGCCGGCAGCATCGCCTCCGCTTCCGGCGCGCACGGCATCACGCTCACCGTGCTCAACGAGGCGGGCACGGTCGTGCGTACCCTGACCGGCTCCTACTCCGGTGTGATCAACGCCGGGGCCACGGTCGGCCCGGTCAACCTGGGCACCTGGACCGCCGCGAACGGCAAGTACACCGTCCGGGTGGTGCTCGCGGCCGACGGCAACGAGCTGCCGGTCAAGCAGGCCAACAACACCAGCGACCGCGCGCTCTTCGTGGGGCGCGGCGCCAACATGCCGTACGACATGTACGAGGCCGAGGACGGCGTGGTCGGCGGCGGCGCGAGCGTCGTCGGGCCGAACCGCACCGTCGGCGACCTCGCCGGTGAGGCGTCCGGCCGGCGGGCGGTGACCCTCAACTCGACCGGCAGCTACGTCGAGTGGACCACCCGGGCCAGCACCAACACCCTGGTCACCCGCTTCTCCATCCCGGACGCCCCGGGCGGCGGCGGGATCAACTCGACGCTGAACGTCTACGTCAACGGCGCGTTCCACAAGGCGATCGACCTGACGTCCCGGTACGTCTGGCTCTACGGCAACGAGGCCAGCCCGGGCAACTCGCCGAGCGCGGGCGCACCGCGGCACATCTACGACGAGGCCAACGTCATGCTCAACGGCACCGTGCCGGCGGGCAGCAGGATCCGCCTCCAGAAGGACCCGGCCAACACCACCACGTACGCGATCGACTTCATCAACACCGAGCAGGTGGCCCCGATCGCCAACCCGGACCCGGCGCGCTACGTCACGCCGACCGGCTTCGGTCACTCCGACGTGCAGAACGCCCTGGACCGGGTGCGGATGGACACCACCGGCAACCTCGTCGGGGTGTACCTGCCGGCCGGCAACTACACCACCGCGTCGAAGTTCCAGGTGTACGGCAAGGCGGTCAAGGTGACCGGGGCCGGACCCTGGTACACCCGGTTCAACGCGCCCTCCGGCCAGGACAACACCGACATCGGCTTCCGGGCCGAGAACTCGGCGGCCGGGTCGTCCTTCGCGAACTTCGCCTACTTCGGCAACTACACGTCGCGGATCGACGGGCCGGGCAAGGTGTTCGACTTCTCCAACGTGTCGAACATCGTGATCGACAACATCTGGAACGAGCACATGGTGTGCCTCTACTGGGGCGCGAACACGGACTACATGACGATCAAGAACTCCCGGATCCGGAACATGTTCGCCGACGGCATCAACATGACCAACGGGAGCACCAACAACCTGGTCAGCAACAACGACGCCCGGGCCACCGGCGACGACAGCTTCGCGCTCTTCTCGGCGATCGACGCGGGCGGCGCGGACATGAAGGACAACGTCTACGAGAACCTGACCTCGACCCTGACCTGGCGGGCCGCCGGCGTCGCGGTCTACGGCGGCTACGGCAACACGTTCCGCAACATCTACATCGCGGACACGCTGGTCTACTCCGGCATCACCATCAGCTCGCTCGACTTCGGCTACCCGATGAACGGCTTCGGCGCCAGCCCGCCCACCCGGTTCGAGAACATCTCGATCGTCCGGGCCGGTGGGCACTTCTGGGGCGCGCAGACCTTCCCGGCGATCTGGGTCTTCTCCGCCTCGAAGGTGTTCCAGGGCATCCGGGTCAGCGACGTCGACATCGTCGACCCGACCTACAGCGGCATCATGTTCCAGACCAACTACGTCGGGGGGCAGCCGCAGTTCCCCATCACCGACACGGTCTTCACCAACGTCTCCATCAGCGGCGCCCGCAAGAGCGGTGACGCCTACGACGCGAAGTCCGGCTTCGGCATCTGGGCCAACCAGATGCCGGAGGCGGGGCAGGGGCCGGCCGTCGGCTCGGTCACCTTCAACAACCTCCGCCTGAGCAACAACGCGGTGGACATCCAGAACACCACCTCGACGTTCACCATCAACCGCTACTGACCCACCCCCGGCCGCCCGAGCGGCGGCCGGTCTCCCGAGCGGTGGGGGGGGGGCCCCCGGCCGCGGGGCCCCCCCCCCCCCCCCCCCGGGCGGGCGCCCCCGGCGGGCCCCCCGCCCCCGCCGGCGCCCCCCCCCCCCCCCCGCCCCCCCCCCCCGCCCGGCCCGTCGGGGCCTTCCGTCCCGTCGGCAGGCCGGGGCGCCAGGCCGGTCGGGCCTGCGCCCGGTCAGTGGGCCGGGGCGCCGTGCCGACCGGCGCCGGCGGCGAACCGGGCCGCCCCCGCCGCCGCGTCGGCGGCCAGCGACTCCATCCCGTACGCCAGCTCGACCTCCAGCGCCGCCGGTTCCGGCAGGCCGGCGCCGGCGAGCAGCGCCGCCCGGTCGTTGCGCAGGCAGGTCTGCGGGTGCCGGGCGAGCTCGGCGGCCAGCCGCTCGGCCGCCGCCCGGGACTCACCCGGCGCGACCAGCCGGTTCACCAACCCCATGCCGTACGCCTCCTCGGCCGGCACCGGACGGCCGGTGAGGATCAGGTCCATCGCCCGGCTCTCGCCGATCAGCCGGGGCAGCCGGACCGTGCCCCCGTCGACCAGCGGCACCCCCCAGCGGCGGCAGAACACCCCGAGCACCGCGTCGGACTCGGCGACCCGCAGGTCGCACCAGAGCGCCAGTTCCAACCCGCCGGCCACCGCGTGACCGGAGATCGCGGCGATCACCGGCTTGCTGAGCGTCATCCGGGTCGGGCCCATCGGGCCGTCCCCCTGCGCCTCGACCCGGTTGCCGCTCGGTGTGCCGATGGCCTTCAGGTCGGCCCCGGCGCAGAACGTGCCGCCGGCCCCCCAGAGCACGGCCACCGAGGCGTCGGGGTCGGCCTCGAAGGCGCGGAACGCGTCGGCCAGCGCCCGGGCCGTCGGCCCGTCGACCGCGTTGCGGGCCGCCGGCCGGTCCAGGATCACCGTGGTCACCGCCGCGGCGCGTTCGACGCGTACCCCCATTCCGACAGCATGCCTTCGGCGGTGCCGGCGGCGCCAGGGGTGTCAGCGCGGGTCGGGGCGGCCCGGGCGGACCAGGGTGGCGCCCAGCGCGGCGCCGACCACGCAGGCCACGCCGGCCGCCTGCGGCCAGGCCAGCAGCTCGCCGAGCAGGACCAGCCCGACCAGCGCCCCGATCGCCGGTTCCAGGCTGAGCAGGATCGCGAAGACCCGGGCCGGCATCCGCCGCAGCGCCGCCATCTCCGCCGAGTACGGCAGCACCGACGACAGCAGCGCCACCGCCGCGCCCAGCGCGAGGGTCCACGGGTCGAGCAGCGCCGTGCCGCTGCCGGCCATCCCGAACGGCAGCACGGCCAGCGCGGCGACGGCCATCCCCAGCGCGAGGCCCCGGCTGCCCGACACCCTGGCGCTGACCGCCTTGCCGAGCAGCACGTAGCCCGCCCAGCCGACCGCGACGGCCACGCAGCACAGCAGCCCCACCCGGTCCACCCCGGTCCCGCCGAGCCCGCTGATCAGCAGCACCCCGCCGCCGGCCAGCGCCGCCCACGCCACGTCGACGAGCCGGCGGCTGCCGGCGAGCGACACCAGCAGCGGCCCGGCGAAGCCGATGGTGACCGCGACGCCCAGCGGCACCCGTTCCAGGGCCGCGTAGAAGGCGAGGTTCATCACCGCCAGGGCCAGCCCGAACGCCCCGACCAGGCCGGCGGTGCGCCAGCCCAGGCGCAGCCCCGGCCGGACCAGGACCAGCAGGATGAGGGCGGCGAAGCCGAGCCGCAGCGTGGTCGTGCCGCCGGCGCTGGTGCTGCCGAAGAGCTGCTTGGCGACGGCCGCCCCGACCTGGGTGGAGAGCATGCCGAGCAGCATCAGCAGCGGGGGCGGCACGGCCCGGGGCTGCCCCAGCGCGACGGTCAGTCTGGTCGCCGGCCGGGCGGCTGGCAGCGGGCGGGAGGAGAGTGCGTACACCCGGACCACAGTGGCCGGGGACGGGGCGGCCCGCGACCGGATTTCCACGCCCGCCGGACCGGGGCGGGCCGGGCGGCGCTAGCATCCCCGACGGCACGATCATGTGAGGTGCCCCGCGCGAGCGGGGAGAATCGGGAAGCCGGTGCGAATCCGGCACGGGCCCGCCGCGGTGACCGGGGAGCCACCGTCCACGCGTACGCGCAGCCACTGGCCCGCCCGGGCCGGGAAGGCGGACGGCCAGGCGTCGATCCGGGAGTCCGAAGACCGGCCTCGCGTCCGGTGCCCGCGTCCGACGTGGCGCGGGCCGAGCGCAGCGGGAGCCTGCCTTGGATCTGTACGACGTCATCTACCGCCGCCGGGACGTACGCGCCCAGTTCACCGGGGCGCCGGTGCCCGAGGAGACGCTGCACCGGGTGCTGGCGGCGGCGCACGCCGCGCCGAGCGTCGGCTACTCGCAGCCCTGGGACTTCGTCCTGGTGCGCGACCCGGAGCTGCGCCGCCGTTTCCACGAGCACGTCCACACCGAGCGGGACGCCTTCGCCGCGACGCTCGACGGGGAGGCGGCCGAACGGTTCGCCCGCATCAAGATCGACGGCGTCCTGGAGTCGACCCTGTCGGTGGTGGTCACCCACGACCAGGCCCGGGGCGGCCCCGCCGTGCTCGGCCGGCACGCCATCGCCGACACCGGGCTCTACTCGACCTGCCTCGCCATCCAGAACCTCTGGCTCGCCGCCACCGCCGAAGGGCTCGGGGTGGGCTGGGTGTCGTTCTACCGGGAGCCGTGGCTCGCCGACCTGCTCGACATCCCCGACGGGATCCGGCCGGTGGCGTGGCTCTGCCTCGGGCCGGTCACCCACTTCGAGTCCGTACCCGACCTGGCCCGGCACGGCTGGCGGCAGAAGCGCCCACTGGTCGAGGCGATCCACCACGACCGCTGGACGGCGCCGGAGGGCTGACCGGTCGGCCGGGATCGCAGGGCTGACCGGGCAGCCCGCCTGCGTCGCAGGGCTGACCGGCCGGAGGGCGCCGGAGGCTGACCGGTCGGCCGGCGTCGGTGTGGCGGGTCCGCGAGCGCGGCGGGGCGGTGCCCGGGGCGTCCCGTTACGGGTCGGCGGGGGCCTCGTCACGTACCGCTGCGGATCCGTCACGGCCGACCGGTTTGCGACGGCTCCTGCCGGGAAGTCGGTACGGGTGCGAGCACTCTTGACGAAGATCGAGCAGGCATCCGGCCTGGACCGGGTCGGCGACCGGTTGCAGCGCGCCGTCCAGGCCACCCTCCGACCACAGCGGGTCCGCGACCTGCTGCACGGCGTCTGGCTGGGCCACCCGCTGCACCCGGCGATGGTGCAGGTGCCGGTCGGCGCGTGGATCAGTACCGCCGTGCTGGACCTGATGCCGGGGCAGCGCCGGGCCGCCACCACGCTGTGCGCGGTGGGCACCGTCAGCGCCCTCCCGGCCGCGGTCGCCGGCCTCAACGACTGGGCGGCACTGGCTCGCGACCAGCGCCGGATCGGCCTGGTGCACGCCGCGTCCAACAGCGTCGGCCTGGCGTTCTACGCCGGCTCGGTGGCCGCCCGGATGACCGGCCGGCACAACCTCGGCCGTACGCTCGGTTTCCTCGGGCTCAGCGCCGCCAGCATGGGCGCGTACCTCGGCGGGCACCTGGCGTACAAGCAGGGCGCGCAGGTGAACCAGAGCATCTCCGAGCTGCACCGGATGAGCGACGGCTGGCACTCCATCGCGGACATGTCCGCCCTGCCGGAGCGCCAGCTGATCACCCGGGAGGTCGACGACGTCTCGGTGATCCTCTACCGGCACGGCGACGAGGTCACCGTGATGCTGGAACGCTGCCCGCACCAGAGCGGTCCGCTGGGCGAGGGCGAGGTGCAGAAGATCGACGGGCACGACTGCGTGGTCTGTCCGTGGCACGGCAGCGCGTTCCGCCTCAACGGCGGCGAGGTCGTGCACGGCCCGTCCGGCAACGACCAGCAGGTCCTGCCGACCCGCGTCGTCAACGGCGTCCTGGAGACCCGCCTCCCCTGACCGCACGCCACCCGCCCTGCCGGCCCTCGTGCCTTCCGGCCTCCGTGCCTGCCGGCCGCCGTGCCTTCCGGCTTTCCGGCTTTCCGACTGCCGTGCCTGCCGGCCGCCGTGCCTTCCGGCTTTCCGGCTTTCCGACTGCCGTGCCTGCCGGCCGCCGTGCCTTCCGGCACTCCGCTGTCGATCAAGAGGTTTGGGTCGAGTTCGATCTCCCTGGAATGACTAAACCTCTTGATCACCGAGGCGGTGTCGGTGTCGGTGGGGTGCGGGGCGGTGGTGGGGTCAGGGGCGGCGGTGGCGGCCGATCGGGGTGTCGCGGGGCGAGCCCGGGTGGGCCCGGTCGTGGCCGGTCAGTCCGCGCTCGTGGGTGCCAGCGCCGGGTGCCGTGGCGGTGCCGGGGACGGTCGTGCCCGCGCGACCGTGGCCGGTGGGGTGCCCAGAGCCCCGACCGATCGGGCGTGCGGTGTCGTGGGTGCCGGTGTCCTGATTGCCACGGTCGGCCGCGGTCGCGCTGCCGCGTGGGGTGGTGCCGGTGTCCCGGTAACCCGCGCCGCGCCCGCTCGTGGTGGTGCCACCGCGCGTTGCGGTGCCCCGGCGGGCGGCGGCCGTGGTCCGGGCCCCGCCGGCCGGCACGTGGCCCGGGCGGCGGCGTAGGCCCAGGACCGCGCCGATCTGCGCGCCGACGATGCTCGCCACCGCCAGGACGGCGGAGACCGCTAGGGGTCGGTTCACCCGATCGGGCTCGCCGGCCCGGGCGGCTCCCACCGTCACCGTCGGGGCCTGACCGGCGTCCGTCTCCGCCGGTGGCGGCACCGGGGCCTCCGCCGCCGGCGGGGGCGGCGTCGCCCGCCCGGGAGCGGCCTGGCCGGGCGCCGGCTGCGGGGCCGGTCGGGCGGGCGCGGGCGGGGTCGGGCGGGCGACGAGGCGGCCGGTGGCGTGCCGGCGGGCACCCCGGTCCTCGGCGTCCCCGGGAAGCCTCAGCAGCTGACCCGGGTGGATCCGGTCGGGGTCGCCGAGCCGGTTCAGCTCGGCCAGCTCCCGGTAGTCGGCGAACTCGTCCAGGTAGCGCTGCGCGACGGCGCCCAGGTGGTCGCCCCTGGCCACCCGGTAGACCGCGCCGCCCTCGTCCGGAGCGGCCGGAGCGGCGGAGGCGGTCGAGGCGGGCCGGGCTACCGGAACAGCCGTCGGGGCGGACGGGGCGGCCGAGAGTGGTCGCGCGGCCTGAGCGGCCGAGGCGGACCAGGTGTACGCGACCGGGGCGGACCGGGCGGCCTCCGTACCGGTCGTCTGCGCGGACGCGGCCGGTGCCGCCGGCAGGGCGTACGGGCCGGCGACCGCCGTCGCCGCGCTCGCCGCCGGGCTGGCCGCGAGGATCAGCGCGACCGAACCGACCAGCGCGGCGGCGGCCCGCTGCTGGCGACTCATCCCCGGCAGCCGGGGCGCGGGCCGGCGCAGCGCCTGGGCGCAGAGCTCGACCAGCACGGAGAAGGCGAACGTGGCCCAGCCGAACCAGCCGGCCAGCGCCAGGGCCCGCAGGAAGAGCCGCCCGTCGTCGCGGCTGGTCAGCGTCGAGCCGATCTCCGCGACGGTGGGCAGGTGGTCGGGCAACGGGTTGCCGGCCAGGGCGAGCAGCGCCACTGGCGCGCCGGCCAGCACCGCGCAGAGCACGACCAGCGCGCCGAACCCGGTCAGGATGCGTCCGGTCCGTCGTACGGCGGAACGCCCCGATGCGGCCATGGCTGCCTTCCCTTCCTACGGTGCCCCGGTGAGCGGCCGCGCGGTCGCCTCGCCGGAGACGGTGACGGTCTCGTCGAAGCCGAACAGGCCGAGCATGGATCTGTGGTGCGTGACGGTGACGCGTACGCGGACCCGGGTCTCCCCGTCGACGACCGGGAAGCTGACGGTGTGGCCGGCGGCACCGGCGGCGGCGAGGTAGTCCGCGACGGCCTGGCGGGCCTGAGGGCGGTCGATTCGGGGCGGCCCGCCCGCGATGGCGGTGGCCCGGTCGATGGCCTGGCCGCCGGCGCGGGCGGCCTCGGCCGCGAGGTTGTCGGCCCGCTGCAGCGTGCGCAGTTGGCCCGCGCCGTCGAAGGCCATGCCGATGACGGCGAGGACGCCGGTCATCGCCACCGCGAGGAAGATGCTCACCCGGCCCTGGTCGCGCCGGCCGGCGACGGCGGTCATCCCCGGCTCCGGTAGCGGTCCAGCGGCGACGTGAAGCTCGCCGACACGCGCTTGCCGGCGGGCATCGCCGGCAGGACGGACAGGCGCAGGTCCTCGTAGGAGACCGTGCACGCGATCCGGACGGTGACCGAGGCCTCCCGCCCGGCCGGGCTGCGGAACGCCGCGTCGAAGCTGGTGGGGGCGCCGCCCACCGCGCCGCTGAACGTCACCTCGGGAGTGCCGGCGCAGTTCAGGCCGCGCCAGTCGAGCTGCCGGCGGGCCGCGTCCCGGGCCTCGGCGCGGGCGGTGCGGGCGTCCCGGGAGATCGAGGCGGCGCGGGCGGCGTCGTGGGCGGCGGCGTCGATCGCCTCGGCCGCCACGGCGGTACGTCCGGCGACGCCCGCCAGCACGATCAGCGCGATGAAGGCCGGGGCGAGCACCGCCACCTCGATCGAGACCGAGCCCCGCTCGGCGGTACGGCTCACGGCGTGGTCCACCGTTCGACGGTTCCGTGGGCGGTCTGGCGCACCGGGAAGCTGACCCCGGGGACGACCGACAGGGACCGCCCGCGCACCGTGCAGGTCACCTCGGTCGCCGTGGTCTGGCAGCTCGGGGCGGGATCGTCCCAGCCGACGAGCCAGCCGCCGGCGGCCCGCAGGAACCGGGTGGCCCGGGCCTCGCCGGCCCCGGCCGGCGCCTGGTGCAGCCGCTGCGCGTTGACCGCGCTCTGCGCGGCGTTGAGCGCGGTGGAGCGGGCGACGAACCAGGCCGCGGCCTGGATCGAGGCGAAGAGCAGCAGCAGGATCAGCGGCATCACCACCGCCAGCTCGACCGGATTGGCCCCCCGGTCGACCCCGCCGACCGCGAGCCGCCGGGCGACGGCGGAGCGGAGCCGCCCGGCGGCGGTCGGACCGGGGTGCCGGGCGGCGGCCGCCCCGGGACGCCGGGTGGCGGCGACCGCCCGGCGCCCCGGTACGGAGTCTGCTCGGCGCACGGCCCGGCGTTACTTCGGGTCCTGGTGGGTGGGGATGTTGTCCATCCAGTCGTTCGCGGCGCCGAGGGCGGCGGCGGTGACCGCCATCGCCACGGCGACCAGGCCGAAGATGATCACGGCGGTGGGTACGGGGCTGTCGCCCCGCTCGCCGTCCTCGCGCAGTTCGGCCAGGCGTGTCGTCAGCGCGACGTGCAGGCGGTTGATGACGGACATGACGTGCTCCTTCTCTCGGGGTGGATCAGAGGCGGGCGATGAACGGGTAGACGGCGAAGCCGAGCAGCACGAAGACGAGCAGCGCCCCGGGGATGTCGAGCCGGCTGGTCACTCCCTCGGCCCGGGCCAGGTTGTCGGTGCGGATCTGGTCGCGCAGCGAGTCGGCGCGGCTGCGCAGGGTCTCGTGCACCTGCGCGCCCTCGCTGCCGGAGGAGCGCATGATCGCCCCGACGTCGCCCAGTTCCGCGATGCCGATGCGCTCGGCGAGGTCGCGCAGCTCGTCCCAGGGCGAGTGCATCTGCATCTGGGCGATCCGCAGGGCCTCCGAGATGCGGTCGAAGACCCAGCCGTCGCAGACGGCCGCCGCCCGCTCCAGCGACTGCACCGGTCCGTGCGCGGCGGAGAGCTGCAAGGCGACCAGGTCGAGGTAGGTGCAGACCGCCTGGCGGAACTCGTCGCGCGCCCGGTCCGCCCGGTCCAGCACCGACCGGTGCGCGATCAGGGCGCAGAGCAGCGCCAGCCCGAGGCTGCCGAGCACGGGTACGACCACCGGCAGCCGGATGCCGACGGCGAACAGAGTGGCGCCGAGCAGCGTCGGTGCGGCGAGCCCGATCAGCGCGGAGAGCAGCATCGACAGGGCGTACTGCTCGGGGGTCCGGTCGATCAGGGCGAGCTGCCGGTGCGGTGGCCGCAGCCAGCGGGACAGGCCGGTGAGCCACTCCAGCCGCCGGTCCGCGGGCGCGGCGAGCTGCCCGCCGCCCGGCGGCTGGTGCAGCCGGCGCAGCGCGGGCCCGAGCGCGGGGGTGGCCGGCACCAGCTCGCGGACCACCAGGAAGGCGCCGAGCCCGACCGCCGCCCCGCCGGAGACGGCGACCGCGAGCTGCCAGTTGAGGGCCATCGCACTCATGCGGCTTGCCTTTTGTTCGCGACTGCGGGGCTCGCAAGCTCACTCCTCGCGCTCACGGGGCTTGCCTTTCGTTCGCGACTGCGGGGCTCGCAAGCTCACTCCTCGCGCTCACGCGAGCACCTCCTCCGGGTCGGGGGCGGGCAGGAAGCGCGCCGGCCGGCGGGGCTGGCTCATCGACCGCACCCAGGCCAGCAGGCCGACGAAGGCCGCGCCGAGCGCCGCCATCACGAGCTGCCCGAAGGGCGTGCCGTACGGGCTGATGTACTCGGTGTTGAGCAGCCCGTACGCGACGGTGGCCAGGGTCATCCCGGTGAGGAAGCGGACCGCGAAGCGCGGCTGGGTGCGCTTCGCCTCGATCTCCCGGCGGGTGGCCACCTCGGCCGCCGCCGCCCCGGCGATCGAGCCGAGCACGTCGCCGAGGCGCTCGCCCCGGTCGGTCACGTGCAGGATCAGCGCGGCCACCACCTGGTCGCAGACCGGGTCGCCGATCTCGTCGGCGAAGGCGAGCAGCGCGGAGCGGGCCAGCCAGCCGGCCTGGAGGCGGGCGGCGAGCAGCCGTACCTCCTCCTGGATCTCCTCGGGCGCGGTGGCGACGGTGCCGATGATCGTCTGCTGGAGCCCCTGGCCGGTGGCGGAGACGTCGCGGAGCCGGCGGGTCCACTCGCCGACCGCCTCGATGCGGGCGATGGCCCGCTGCTCGGCCCTGCCGACGGAGAAGAGCCACGGGGCGCCCGGAACGGCCACGGCGACCAGCAGGCCGACCACCGGCAGGCCGGTGACCAGGAAGGCCAACGCACCCGCGACCAGGGCGCCCACCAGCAGGGCCTGGTGCGCCCGCTGCTCGCGCGCGGTGGCGCCCGAGCCCTTCCACAGGCGGTCCAGGCCCCGGCCCGCGCCGGGCCCGCCGGGTGGCCGGCGGGTGCCGACCAGCGCGACGACCGCCAGCAGCAGCCCCGCGACACAGGCGGCCCCGGAGGCCACCGCGACGAGTTCGACGTTGTCCAGCACCGGCGTCACCGCCGTCCGAGCCGGGTGTGCCGGGGCCGCCGCCACGCGCCCGTGCCGGCCTCGATCCACCGGCTGAGCAGCCGGGCGTCGTAGCCGACCCGGAGGAGCTGGGCGCGCACCCGCTCGGGCAGGTGCAGGGGTACGGCCCGCCCGTCCGGCCCGGGCCCGAACACCTGGGTGGTGGTGATCCGGTTGCCGTCGCCTACCCCGATGACCTCCTCGACGTGCGAGACGAACCGGTGCTTGCGCCCGCCGATCGCGGTCTCGTCCTCGACGGTGACGTAGACGATCAGGTCCAGCGCGTTGCCGGCCATGCGGCGGGCCTGGTCGACGGTCATCTCCCGGCCGTGCGCGAGCGCCAGCTCGATGATCCGCTCGCTCACCCCGGCGGGCGTACGCGCGTGGATGGTGCACATCGAGCCGCGACTGGTCGTCATGGCCTGGAGCATCGGGACGATCTCCCGGGACCGGACCTCGCCGACGATGATCCGCAGCACGCCCATCCGCAGGGAGACCGGGATCAGGTCGGCGATGCTCACCTCGCCGGCCGGGCGGCCGTCCGCCCCGCGTTCGCCGTGCCCCTCCCGGGCCTCGAAGCTCATCACCGCCCGGTGCTTGAGCCGGCGGCGGGCCGGCAGCAGCTCGCGGCTCTCCTCCAGCAGCACGTACGGCTCGTCGGCCGGGATCTCGTCCATCAGCGCCCGGATGACGGTGGTCTTCCCGGCGCCCGCGAGGCCGGCCACCATGATGTTCAGCCCGGCGCGCATGGACGCGCGGAGGAAGTCGCGCACCAGCGGGTCGATCATCTCGTCCAGGTCGCCCCGTCCCCCGGCGAGGTCGTCGAGGCTCACGTCCAGCGTGTTGTGCTTGCGGATCACCGCGTACGGGCGGTGGCTGACCAGGAACACCGCGGCGAGCCGACTGCCGTCGGGCAGTTGCAGGTCCAGGGTGGGCTTCGACGTCGACAGCGAGCGCTCGGTGGCCCCGGCCCGGCGGGCCGCCGCCTGGAGGATCTCCACCAGCTCGTCGTCGCTGTCGGCGATCGGCTCCACCCAGTCGACCCCGCCGCCGTGCCGAGTGACGCGCACCTGGTCGCAGCCGAGGATGTGCACCTCCTCGATGGTGTCGTCGACCAGCAGCGTCTGGAGGCGGCCGAGTCCGGCCAGCTCGGCGGTCACCTGGTCGAGCAGGATCCGCTCCTCGCCGGCCGCCATCGGGGTGCCGGCCCGGCGCACCGCGTCGGCGTACTCGGCCACCACCGCCACCGCGAGCCGGGCGCGCTCGGTGTCCTCCTCGTCGACGGTGAACTCCCGGCCGCGCTGCCACAGGGCGAGCCGCTCGCTGAGCTCCCGACGCAGCTCGCGGACCACCTGGAAGTCGACCCGGGGGCGCGGCGGCGGCTCCGGCCGCGGCGCGGTGACCGGCACCGGCAGCGGGACGGGTTGGTGCCGCCCGTTGGGCGGGGCGAGTGGCGGCGCGGTGGAGGTGGCTCCGGGCAGCTGGCGGCGCGGGTCGCCGGAGACCGGTTCAAACCGCATCCGGCACCCCCTGCGCCACGGGCCAGGCCAGCCGGGCGCGCCGGCGTTCGAGCAGCGCCCCGACCGGCACCTCCAGGGCCCCGGCCGCGCGCATCAGGGGCCGACCGGCCCGCACGGTGCCGCCGAGGCCGAGCACCTCGGCCGTACGCGGGTCGTGCGGCATCCGGGCGATGACCGGCAGCCGCAGCGCCTTGCTGACCTCGCCGCTGCCGTGGCCGTCGCCGACCAGCAGCAGCCGCAGGGTGCCCGGCGGCACCCGGTGCTCGGCGAAGTCCCGCTCGATCGCCTTGGCCATGGCCCGGGTGCCGGAGAGGTCGGGGAGCCGGGCGCCGCTGACCAGCAGCACCACCGAGGCGGCGCGCAGGATCGGCCACGGTGGACCGACGACGTGCAGCCGCCCGCAGTCCACCACCACGTCGTACGGTGGGTCGCCGCCCTCCAGGCTGCCGAAGAAGTCGGCGAACCGCTGCCAGAGCGGGGTGACGCTGCCGGCCTGGGCGGGGTCGACGACGCCGGGCAGCAGCAGCCGCTCCCGCTTCGGCGCGTCCAGGTCGACCAACTGCGACCAGAACGCCGACTCCAGGTTGCCGTCGCGCAACTCGCCGACCGCCAGCTCGCCGATGCCCCGGGGTCCGTCGAGCGCGCCGCCCAGGTAGCCGGCGAGGATCGACCCGCCGGCCGGGTCGCACTCGGCGAGCACCAGCCGCCGGTGCCAGGTCAGGGCGCAGGCCAGGGCGGCGGTGGTGACGCCCGGGGAGCCCTTCGCCGACACCAGCGCGACGATCGCCATCGTCAGGCCGCCTCGGTCAGTACGAGGGCGATCCGCTCCTGGCTGGACAACGCGACGACGGCCGGCACGTCCCGGACGGCGAGCGCCAGGTAGACCACCACCTCGTCGTCGTCGGAGGCGACGGTGTCGATGACCGTCGCCTCGAACCGGGTGGCGGCGGCAGCCGGGCGGTCGTCGTCACCGTCCGGCGTGCTCACCAGCAGGAGCTTGTCGCCGGGGTGGAGCTTTCGGGCGGGCACCTCGGCGGGGCCCAGGCCCAGCGCGAGCTGCTGCTGGCCGGGCCCGAGCAGCGGGTCGTCGGTGAGCTGGGCCATCGTCAGCAGCGTGCCGGGGGTCAGCGACACGGCGGCCCGCTTGCCGACCACCTCGTCGAGCCGGCCGGCGGGCACGGGGGAGAGCCCCTGACCGCCGGCTACCTGCACCGGGACCAGGTCGTCGGCGCTGACCTGCCGACCGACCTCGACCGGGCGGGCCACCGCGAGGTAGCTGCCGGTGGCGCGTACCGAGGTGACCGCGAACGCCGCCCCCAGGCCGCCGAGGGCGATCAGCAGCACGGCCAGGCCGAGCAGCCCGGGCCGCATCCGGCGCTGCCGGACCACCCTGGGCGGGGCGACCGGCGCGTCCACCGGCCCGGTCCCGTTCCTGGTCGCCACACTCACTGGGTCGTCTCCGTTCGCGACTGCGGGGCTCGCAAGATCGGCTCACTCCTCGCGCTCACTGGGCCACCACCTGTAGTTCGTTGATTCGGACCGGGATCGTTCCCGTGGGCCGGTTGACCGGGATGACGCCGCTCTGGCCGCCGCCCGCCCAGGTCACCGTCCAGTGCGTCGTGGCCCGCACCCGGTAGTCGCCGGCCTTCGGGTAGCCGCTGTGGTAGCCGCAGTCGGGGGAGCGGCGGCCGGCGTGCGGGCCGTCGGCCCGGTACGCGGTCCCCGCGTCGGAGCAGGAAACCTGCTGGCCGTTGCCCATGTCCCAGACGATCCGGTCGAACGTCGCCGTGATCCGTACGGTCAGGCCCCGGTCGGTCTCCGACGCCTGCTGGGTCGGCCCGAAGTACCTGGGGTCGTCGCCGTTGCTGCCCCACATCCAGACCGGCAGCCCGACCAGGCCGGGGCCCTTGCTGCGGCGGGGGGCGACCGCGATCCGGGGCGTCGCGATGGTGATCTTCGCCAGTGCCCGCCGGGCGAGTTCCTCCGGATCGGGCGGCGCGCCGAAGCCGGGCGGCGGGGCGTCGAGCAGGACCGTGGTCTGGGTGCCGAGGTCGCCGCCGTTGCAGGTGCGCACGTACCACTGCTTGCCCTCGGGGGCCTCCTGCTGCGGCGTGGCGATCTTGTAGTAGCAGCCGTCGCCGTTGTTGAACCAGCCGAGGAAGTCGTTGTAGCAGTCGACGGTGCGGCCGTTCCACTGGCACTTGCCGCCGCCGCCCCCACCGCCGGGGTCGCCGCCCCCGCCGTCGTCCCCGCCGCCGGGATCGCCCGGGGTGCCGGGATCGTCGTCCCAGACGCTGCAGTCGCTCTGCCCCGGCGGGCACTCCGCGCCGGGATCCGCGCGCCCCGCGGCGATCGCGGGCACGGCCGCCCCGAGCGCCAGCAGCAGGGCCAGGCCGGCGCCGGCGAGCGACCGGCGGGCCGCCGCCGTCAGCACGGCAGGTCCTCGTGGGCGGCGCCGGCGCTGATCAGCCAGCGGCCGTCCGGGTAGCGGGTGGCGGTGGCGGTGGCCAGGTGCCGCGTTCCGCCGGTGCCGGGCACGACCCGCTTGTCCCTGGTGTAGACGAGCCGGTAGCGGGTGGCGTCCAGGCAGTCCTGGATCTCGACCGTGGGCGGGCTCGAATCCAGGCTCACCGAGGTCACCGTGGGGTCGGAGACGAACGTGCCGGTACGCATCGCGCCGTGCTCCCTCGCCTCGTGGATGGCCAGCTGGACCCGGGTCAGCAGCGGGTCGGCGAGGAACCGGGACAGCTCCGGATGGTGGGGGTCGCCGCGCCCGCTCGCCGTGCGGGAGGCGGCGAGATACCCGGCGTACGCGGCGAGCGCCGCCTTCCTCGCCGCCTGTTCGTCGGCGGCCTGTCGGGTGGGGGCGGGCGCGTTCCCGGCGGTCGCCGCCCGGGGGGTGGTTCCGGGCTCGGCGCCACAGGCCGGGGCCGCGCCGAGCGCCGCGATGGCGAGCAGGCAGGTTGCCCATCGGCTGAACCGCCGTCCGCGCACGTCGTGCCTCCTCGGTGGCCACCCGGGGCCGGCGTGCCGGTCTCCGGGCATGCGGCGGCGCGGCCGGATGGGATTGTCCGGACCCGTCGAAACTGCCGCTGCATTTACCGTTGTGGATCTCTGCGAATGCGATGTCTCGCGTCGTCCTGTCGTGTGGTTGTGGGTTGCACCACACCCAAGGGGCGAGCATAGGCTGACGTTCGGCGATGCAACAGAGGCAATTCATTCAAACACTGTGAGTGATGACGGGTGGTGGGCGGCGGGTGGTTTCGGCTGGTGGGGGCGGGAGAGGCGGCGAGGCCCGGCGGGGCGGCGGCGTGGGAGGCGCGACCGGTGGGTGTGGCATCGACGCGGCGGTCGGTGCGTGTCCCGGACGTGCCGGCTGGTCCGATCCGTCCCCCGGGTCGGCGCATCGGCATTCCGTCGACATGGGATTCCCGCCCACGCGGAAGCGCCATTCCCGCGCGCAATTCCACGCCTCGTGCGGGAGGGGTGCGGGCCGTTCCGCTCGTTACCGACAGACGCTAGCGCAACTACTCTGTGTGGTTGCCTCCGGTGCCGGGCTCCGGGAGCGACCGTGGCGCTGACCGGGTCGCCGGCGGTGGCGGAGCCGACCGCACCGAGGGCCGCCACGCGCGGCGCGCGACTGCTGGCCGTCCTCGCGCTCGCCCCGGCGCTCCGGCTCGCCGTGCTCCGGCACGCCGTACCGCCGGGGGTGGCGACCCGGACCGGGTGCGACGCGTGCGGCGCCCCGATCGGGCTGGCCCGGCCCTGGCCGGCGTTGGGCCCGACGGCGCGGTGCGGGCGGTGCGGGGCGCGCGTCGGCCCGCCGCCGGGCACGGTGGAACTCGCCGTCGCGGCGGCCGTCGGGGTGCTGCTGCTGGTCGGGCCGCCCGTGGCCGTGCTGGTCGCCACGGCCTGGTGGCTGGGCTGGGCGATCCCGCTGGTCTTCGTCGACGCGGTGGTGCACCGGCTGCCGGACCGGCTCACCTGGCCCGCCGCGGGCGGGACCTGGCTGCTGCTGGGGCTGGCCGCCCTCGCCGGGGCGGGCCCGGCGCCCTGGCTGCGCGCCACCGCTGCGGGCGTCGCGCTGGCGCTCTTCTTCGCCGCCACCACGCTGCTGCTCGGCCGGCGCGGCTTCGGCCTCGGCGACGCGAAGCTGGCGCTCGGGGTCGGCGCGCTGCTGGGCTGGCACGGCTGGGCCGCGCTGGTTGCCGGGCTGGTGTTCGCCCTGCTGCTCTCCGGGGTGGTCGGCGTCGCGCTGCTGGCCGCCCGCCGCGTCGGCTGGCGCAGCCACCTCCCCTTCGGCCCGTTCCTCGTCCTCGGCGCCCTCGCCGCCCTCCTCCTTCCCTGACCCGGGCGGGCTCCCCGTCCCGGGGCGGTCAGCGGCGGGACGTCGGGGTGGCCGGGTCGGGGACGGGGCGCTCGGCCTCGCGGGCGCGGCGGTGCAGTAGCCCGGCGGCGGGGCGGGCGAACAGCGGCGTGAGCAGCGCGGCGAACAGGGCGCCGAGCAGGACGCCGACGACCACGTCGTGGGGGTAGTGCACGCCGACGAAGACGCGGGATAACGCGGCCAGCGCCGCCAGCGGCAGCGCCACCAGCCCGACCCGGCGGGACAGCAGCAGCGTCGCCACCGCCAGGCCGCCCGCGATCGTCGAGTGGTTGCTGGGGAACGACCAGTCGCCCGTCGGCGGGCACTCGGCGGCGACGATGGCGAGTTCGGTGGCGAGCGCCCGGCAGGGGCGTTCCTGGTCCACCACCGTCTTCAACAGCTCGCTGAACCCGTACGCGAGCACCACCGGCGCCGGCGACACCAGGGCGTACGCCCGGTCGCGCGGCCCGCCCCGGAGCCGGGACACGGCCGCGATCAGCCACAGCGCGCCGAGCAGCAGGATGGCGCCCTCGGTGAAGTGCTCGGCGAACCACTGCACCGGTTGCGGGGTGTCTGCCGCGAAGTCGACGATGTCCTGGTACCACTCGACACTGATTTCCGGAGCGTCCGGCCTGTCCGCATCAATCATGATTCACCTCACTCATCGTTCATACCTCGTTTAGCTCGCAGACAACCCTGGAACACCTGGAAGCCGGGCGCAGTGTGCATTGGTCGGGTGGCGACCCCGACTTTCGTCTCAGCGACCTCTCAGCCCGGTCTGCTTCGATTGGCCTGGTAAGTCGGACTTCCTTGGAGGCGCTGTGCACGACACCCCCATCGCCGATCGGCCGCCGACCGGGCAGGCCACGGGGGAGGACGAGGCCTGGCGGATCCGGCGTACGGAGGCGGACATGGACCGCCTCGCCGAGACCGAGTCGATCTTCGCGTTGGGCAACGGCTGGGTCGGCTGGCGCGGCACCCTGGACGAGGGCGCGCCCTACGGCATGCCCGGCAGCTACCTCAACGGCTTCCACGAGCGGCGCGAGCTCAACTACCCCGAGGACGGGTACGCCTTCCCGCAGTTCAGCGACACGGTGATCAGCGCGCCGAACGCGGCCCTGATCCGGCTCTGGGTCGACGGCGAGCCGCTGGACGTGCGCACCGGCACCCTGCGCACCCACGAGCGGGTGCTCGACCTGCGCGCCGGGGTGGTCGAGCGGCACACCGAGTGGACCTCCCCGGGCGGGCACGGCGTACGCGTCCGCAGCACCCGGCTGGTCTCCCTGCCCCGGCGGGCGGTGGCCGCCGTCCGGTGGTCCGTCGAGCCGTTGGACGGGCCGGTCGAGGTGCGGGTCTGCGCCGACCTGCTCGCCAACGAGCGGGTGCCCGAGCGCTCCGACGACCCCCGCGCCGCCTCGGTGATCACCGATCCGCTGACCGCCGAGTACCGCCACTCGAACGGGCACGACGGCGTCCTCGTCCACCGCACCGGGCGCAGCGGGCAGCGGGTCGCCGTCGCCGTCGCGCACGAGGTGCGGGCCCCGGACGGCTTCGCCCCCGGCGTCGACTGCACCCCGGACCGGCTACGCCTCACGTTCACCGGGACGCTGCGCGCCGGCGAGCGGCTCCAACTGACCAAGTTCGCCGCGTACGACTGCACCCCGGTGGACGGCGTGCCCCCGCAGGAGCTGGCGCGCCGGGTCGTCGCGGAGGCGGACGCGGCCCGCGCGGAGGGTTTCGAGGCCCTGCTGGCCGGCCAGCGCGCAACGCTGGACGTCGCGTGGCAGACCGCCGACGTGCAGCTCGACGGCGACGCCGAACTCCAGCAGGCCATCCGGTTCTCGGTGTTCCACCTGCTCCAGGCGGGCCGGGGGGACGGCGACCGGACCATCCCCGCCAAGGGCCTGACCGGCAACGGCTACGACGGGCACGTGCTCTGGGACACCGAGGGCTACGTGCTGCCCGTGCTGACCTACCTCGACCCGCCGCTGGCCCGCTCGGCGCTGCGCTGGCGGCACGCGCACCTGCCGGAGGCGCGCGAGCGCGCGGCGGAGCTGCGGCTGACCGGGGCGACCTTCCCGTGGCGGACCATCGGCGGGCGCGAGTGCTCCGGCTACTGGCCGGCCGGCACGGCGGGCCTGCACCTCAACGCCGACGTCGCCGACGCGGTGCTGCGCTACGTCGCCGCCACGGGCGACGAGGCGTTCCTCGCCGGCCCCGGGCTGGAACTGCTGGTCGAGACGGCCCGGCTCTGGCACGGCTTCGGCCACTGGTCCGACACCGGCACCTTCCACCTGCACGGCGTGACCGGCCCCGACGAGTACAGCGCCCTGGTCGACGACAACGTCTTCACCAACCTGATGGCCCGGCGCAACCTGCGCGGCGCCGCCGACGCCGCCGAGCGGCAGCCCGAGGCGGCGGCCCGGCTCGGGGTCGAGCCGGCCGAGGTGTCGGCGTGGCGGGCCGCGGCCGACGCGGTCTTCGTCCCGTACGACCGCAAGCGCGGGGTGCACCAGCAGGCGGCCGGCTTCACCGAGCAGCCGGAGTGGGACTTCGCGAACACCTCCGACGACGGCTACCCGCTGCTGCTGCACTTCCCCTACCTGGAGCTGTACCGCAGGCAGGTGGTCAAGCAGGCCGACCTGGTGCTCGCCATGCAGCGCTGCCCGGGGGAGTTCACGGCCGACGAGAAGGCCCGCAACTTCGCCTACTACGAGGCGCGGACCGTCCGGGACTCGTCGCTGTCGGCCTCCCCGCAGGCCGTGCTCGCCGCCGAGGTCGGGCACCTCGACCTGGCGTACGACCTGTTCGCCGAGTCGGTGCTCCAGGACCTGGCGGACCTCGGCGACAAGACCGGCGACGGGCTGCACCTGGCGTCGCTGGCCGGGGCGTGGCTGGCCCTGGTGCAGGGCTTCGGCGGGCTGCGCGACGACCGGGGGGTGCTCTCCTTCGACCCCCGGCTGCCGGCGGCGATCGACCGGCTCGCCTTCAGCCTGCGCTGGCACGGCCACCGGCTGCGGGTCACCCTGACCTCCGACGAGGCCCGCTACGAGCTGCCGGACGCCGACCCGGAGACCGGCATCGAGGTGTGGCACCACGGCGAGCCGCTCCGGGTCACCGGGGCCACGCCGGTGACGCGGCCGATGCCCGCGGTGCCCGACCCCGGCCCGGAGCCGCCCTCCCCGCCCGGCCGCCGCCCCACCCGCCGCTCCGCCGGCGAACGCTGAGGAGCGCGGGGGCGCCTGGGTAGGGTGGCGCGGTGCCCGATCTCCAGCGGCTCGCCGCCCACCACGCCGCCGCGCTGCTGCGCTTCGAGCGGGAGAACCGGAAGTGGTTCGCGCGGTCGGTGCCGGACCGGGGCGACGCGTACTTCGCCGACTTCGCCGCGCGGCACGCGGGGCTGCTCGCCGAGCAGGAGACCGGCCGCTGCCACTTCCACGTCCTGGTCGAGCCGGACGGGGCGGTGCTGGGCCGGTTCAACCTGGTCGACGTTGCCGACGGCGAGGCCGAGCTGGGCTACCGGGTGGCCGAGCGGGCCGCCGGGCGCGGGGTGGCGACCGACGGCGTCCGCCGCGTCGTGGCACTCGCCCGCCAGGCGTACGGGCTGCGCCGGCTGACCGCCCAGACCACCATGGACAACGCGGGCTCGCGGGCGGTGCTCCGGCGCACCGGGTTCACGCCCGTCGGCGAGGTGTCACTCGACGGGCGCCCCGGGCTGCGGCTCGCCCGAGAGCTGACGGCCGACGACTGACGCGCCGGACATCCGCTGCCGGACGGTCTCCAGCGCCTCGAAGGCGTACGCCCAGTTGTGGCACTTGAAGCTGCGCAGCCCCTCGATCGCGGTGCGGCAGTCGGTGCAGCGCACCCCGGCGATCGCGTCCGGGACCTCGGTGTTGACGTACCTGCGGTCGCCGAGGATGACCGTCGCGATCATCATCCGGTCGTGTACGCCGGAGAGGGCGGAGGAGACGATGTCGTACCAGTTCACCCGCCGGCCGCACTTCGGGCAGTCCGGCTCGTCCCCGCTGACCCAGAGCGGGGCGCCGATGCTGCGCAGCGGCATGCCGAGCAGCTTCTCGATGCGCCGCACGTCCGACTCCGGGGTCGTCCACCGGTGCCTGCCGGGCAGCGAGGCGGGTGAGTCGTAGACGGCACGGAACAGGACCGGGTCGACCTCCACGGTCTCGCGCTGACTGGTCATCGGCGTGCCTCCTCCACGGTCGGCGCCCGCACCGTCGTGGCGGGTGGGGCGGGTACGACCGGATCAACGACGACCGGGGGTCAGGTGTTGTCGCCCCCCGGTGACGCGGGACCCGTCCGCGTGCGGCCGTGGGGCCTACGGGTGGCGGGGGCGCAGGCCGCGCAGCGCGGTGTCCACCACCTGGTCGGCGTACTCGGGCGTCAGGGGGCCGGTGCGCTGGAGCCACCGGTTGAGGACCGGACCGAACAGCAGGTCGACGGCCACGTCGAGATCGACGTCCTCGGCCAGTTGCCCCGCGCGCCGGGCGGCGCGCAGGCGCTCCTTCTTCAGCTCCCGCATGGGCCCGTCCAGCCGCTTCGCGTAGTCGGCAGCCAGGGCGGGGTCGTGGACGATCTCGGTGTGCAGGGCGCGCATCGGCTGGTCGTAGCGCGGGTCGTTCAGCTCGTCGACGATGGCCCGCAGGACCAGCTTCAGGTCGGCGGCCAGGTCGCCGGTGTCGGGCAGGGCGCCGCTCTGGCCGTCCTGCCCGCCGTCGGTCGTGAGCGCGAGGAAGGCGTCGAACAGCAGGGCGCCCTTCGAGGGCCACCAGCGGTAGATCGTCTGCTTGCCGACGCCGGCGGCGGCGGCGATGCCCTCGATGCTGAGTTTCGCGTAGCCCACCTCGCCGACGAGGTCGAAGGCGGCGGCGAGGATGGCGCGGCGCGCCGTCTCGCTGCGACGGCTGGAGTCGGGGGCGACCTTCTGCGGGGGCACGGGCCCAATCTAGCAAGAGCTGAGACGAGACGGTCCGTCTTGACAGTGCGGCGTGGTCGGGTATGGTCTCCTCATCAACAAGACGAGACGGTCCGTCTCGTCAAGGACGGAGGTCCCATGGAAGCCCCAGCCACCGCCGTACCGCGGGTCTGGTTCATCACCGGGGCCAGCCGCGGCCTCGGTCGCGCCTTCACCGAGGCCGCGCTCGCCGCCGGCGACGGGGTCGTCGGCGCGGCCCGGGACGTCTCGCCGCTCGACGACCTCGCCGCCCGACACCCCGGCCGCCTGCTGGCGCTGCGCCTCGACGTCACGGACCGCGCGGCGGTCTTCGACGTCGTCGCCCGCGCGGTCCGGCACTTCGGGCGGCTCGACGTCGTCGTGAACAACGCCGGCGCCCTCTTCATGGGCATGGTGGAGGAGTTCACCGAGGCCGAGGCCCGCGCCCAGCTGGACCTCAACTTCTTCGGCGCGCTCTGGGTCAGCCAGGCCGTCCTGCCGCAGCTGCGCGCCCAGGGCGGCGGGCACGTCGTGCAGGTCTCCAGCATCGGCGCGCTCGGCGGCTTCCCCAGCACGGGGCTCTACAGCGCGAGCAAGTTCGCGCTGGAGGGCATGAGCGAGGCGTTGGCCGCCGAGGCCGCCCGGTTCGGCGTCAGGGTCACCATCGTCCAGCCGGGCGGCTACTGGACCGACCTCTACACCAGCAGCACGACGGCCACCCCGGACCCCGCCTACGACCCGCTGCGGGAGGAGCTGGCGCGGCAGTGGGCGGAGGGGTCGGTCGACAGCGAGCCCCGGCTGGCCGCCGAGGCGCTGCTGAAGCTGGTCGCCAGCGACGACCCGCCGCTGCGGCTGCTGCTCGGCAGCATGGTCTACGACCTCGCCTTCGACATATCGAAGCGACGCATGGACGTCTGGGCGGGCTGGGAAGAGGTGAGCCGCGCCGCCGAAAAGGCCGTCCCGGCCCCCGGCGCCGGGCCGACCTGACCGGCCGGACGCGCTCGACGAGGACGTGCCGCCGCCGACCTGACCGGCCGGGCGGTCTCGACGAGGATGTGCCGTCGCCGGCCGGGGCGCCGGCGGGCCGTGATGGTCGACACGCGGGTGCGAACTCTTCCGTCACGGAAGAGTAGAGTCCGCTGGGCCGCCGTGCCGCGCGACCCCCTGTGCGCGGCAACCGGGCAACGACGCCCGGCCGACGTCGGTGGCCGTGCCCGTACGCGATGCGACCCCGACCCGACCCGCCCCCTGCCGGGCGGGCGCGGTGCGCCCGCGCCCCCCGAGTGGAAATGGCTCCATGTCGTCTGTGCTGTCCGCGGCCTCCCGCCCGCGCCTGTCCCGTCCGTCCTGGCTGTCGCCGAAGGTGTTCCGCACCGAGGTCCTCGCCGGCCTCGTCGTCGCCCTGGCGCTGATCCCGGAGGCGATCTCCTTCTCGATCCTGGCGGGGGTCGACCCGCGCGTCGGCCTGTTCGCCTCGTTCACCATGGCCGTCACCATTGCGATCTGCGGCGGGCGGCCGGCGATGATCTCCGCCGCCACCGGCGCGATCGCCCTCGTGGTGGCGCCGCTGGCGAAGGAGCACGGCCTGGACCACCTGATCGCGGCGGTGATCCTCGGCGGCGCGATCCAGATCCTGCTGGCGGTGCTCGGGGTGGCGAAGCTGATGCGGTTCATCCCGCGCAGCGTGATGGTCGGCTTCGTCAACGCCCTGGCCATCCTGATCTTCGCCGCCCAGGTGCCGCACCTGCTCGGGGTGCCGTGGCTGGTGTATCCGCTCGTGGCCGTCGCGTTGGCGATCATGGTGGGGCTGCCCCGGCTCACCCGGGCCGTCCCGGCGCCGCTGGTCGCCATCGTGGTGCTGACCGTGGTCACGGTGACCACCCACGCGGCGGTGCCGACCGTGGGCGACGAGGGGGCGTTGCCGGACAGCCTGCCCACGCTCGGCCTGCCGCAGATCCCCTGGACCATGGACACCCTGACCCTGATCGCCCCGTACGCCCTGGGGATCGCGCTGGTCGGGCTCATGGAGTCGCTGATGACCGCGAAGCTGGTCGACGACATCACCGACACCCCGTCCAGCAAGACCCGGGAGTCGTGGGGGCAGGGCGTGGCCAACATCGTCACCGGCTTCTTCGGCGGCATGGGCGGCTGCGCGATGATCGGCCAGACGATGATCAACGTGAAGGCGTCCGGCGCCCGTACGCGGCTGTCGACCTTCCTGGCCGGCGTCTTCCTGCTGATCCTGGTGGTCGCGCTCGGCGACGTGGTCGCGGTGATCCCCATGGCCGCCCTGGTGGCCGTGATGGTCATCGTCGCGGTGTCCACGTTCGACTGGCACTCCGTCGCCCCGGCCACGCTCAAGCGGATGCCGTACGGCGAGACGATCGTCATGCTGACCACCGTCGGCACCACCCTGGCCACCCACAACCTCGCCGTCGGCGTCGTCGCGGGCGTGCTCACCGCGATGGTGATCTTCGCCCGCCGGGTCGCCCACCTGGTGGAGGTCACCAGCGTCCTCGACCCCGACGGGACGACCCGGATCTACTCGGTGCGCGGCGAGCTGTTCTTCGCCTCCAGCAACGACCTCGTGCACCAGTTCGACTACGCGAACGACCCCGACAGCGTGGTCGTCGACATGACGCACGCCCACGTCTGGGACGCCTCCTCCGTCGCCGCCCTCGACGCCATCACCACCAAGTACGCCAGCCGGGGCAAGACCGTGGAGATCGTCGAGCTGAACCGTCCCAGCGCCCACATCCACGGCACCCTCGCCGGCCGGCTCGGCGTCGGCCACTGATGGCCGCCGGCAACCGTACGGAGGGCCGACTCATGCAGATCGGTGAGGCCGCCGAGCGGGTCGGGCTGAGCATCCGCACCATCCGGCACTACGAGGACGTCGGCCTGATCGTGCCCTCGGCCCGCAGCGACGGCGGCTTCCGCCTCTACACCGAACCCGACCTCGACCGGCTCGCCGTGGTCAAGCGGATGAAGCCCCTCGGCTTCACCCTCGACGAGATGCGCGACCTGCTCGCCGTACTCGACGCCCTCGACACGGCCGAGGGCGCCGACCGGGCCGCCCTGCTCGATCGGCTCGGCATGTTCCACGCCGCCGCCACCGCCCGCGTCGGCGCGCTGCGCGACCAGCTCGCCACGGCCGAGGGGTTCGCCGACACGCTCCGCGACCGGCTCCACCAGCACGGCGGCCCGCCCTCCTGATCGGCCCGGGGCCAGCTCCCGTGCGCTGTCCGTCCACTTCGCTCCGGCGGGAGCTGACAGCGCCACCCACGGACGGGGTCGACCGTGGCGGAGGCGCACTACGCTCCGGGCCACCTGGAGGAGAGGGAAGATCAATGCGTAGGACCCTGCTGCCCGTCGCGGCTCTGGCCCTGGTGGCTGCGCTGAGCGGATGCATCACCATCACCGCGCCGGCGGACGACCCGGACCCGGCGGCCGCCGGACGACCGACGGCCAGCACCAGTGTGGTGGACGACGAGACAGCGAGCCCCGACGCGGCACCGTCGGCCGCGCCGGACACACCCGAAGCGCCCGACCCGCTGCGGGCCCTCACCTGCGAGCAGCTCAAGACCGCCGCGCTCGGTAACGGGACCGAGCGGTACAACGGCTACGCCGAACCGATCCCGCTGGTCGACGGCATGTGGTCCGGCGAGGACGGCGTCGTCGTCCACATGCAACAGCCCTGCGCCATCGGCGACCTGACCGGCGACGAGGCGGCCGACGCGCTGGTCCCGGTGCTGATGGACGGCGGCGGGACCGGCAAGTTCTGGCAGGTCGTGATGTACGGCAACATCGACGGCAAGCCGGTCTACGTCACCATGCTCGACATCGGCGACCGGACGCCGGTCGAGTCGGTCTCGATCAGCTCACGACGGGCGACGGTGGTCTACCTGACCCGCCCCGAGGACGCGTCCTCGGCGGAGGTCGCCATCCGGCGTACGGCCGTCTACCAGCTCAGCGGCAGCCGGCTCGTCGAGGTCAGCCACACGGACGCTCCGTACACGCCCTGAGGCTTTGAGCCCGGCGTCGGTGGGTGGCGGCGCCGTGCCGGTCGTGGTGACGTAGTTGGGCGAGGCCCAACTACGTCACCACGCCTTCCCGACCCGATCCGGTCGCCGCCGGTCGTCAATTGTGCGGCGGTCGGCGAGCACCCGGATGGCGTGCGTCGACACGGACAACTGTCGGCGGCGGAAAACAGTAAGCTGCGCCCCTGACGAAAGCGGGGGTCGATGAATTCGGGTGATCGGGCGCGCGGTGGAACGTTCATCGCGAGCGTGCTGGTAATGGCGGGGCTCGCCGGCTGCGTGGAACAGCCCGTTCCGCAGCCACCCCCACCGCCGTCGGTGAACCCCGTGCCGTCCGCGCTGCCCGACGACCCGCAGGCTCTGATGACGACCATTCGCGGGCTGGCCGAACAGGCCGGTGTGGGTGACGACATTCGGCAGGGGGAGATCGAGACCGGCGAGGCGCGATACGAACCCTGCGACCTGCTCATCGCCGAGCCAAACCGGGCGCAGGGGGGCGGGTTGCCGCTCGACGCGGTGTGGGCCGCCAGCCTCGAGGTCAACCCCATGTCGTCCTTCGGCAGCATCGGGCGCCCGACAACCGTCCTGGACGTCAGGGTGGCCAGGCTGCCCGATGCCGCTGCGGCCGGTGCCGCCGCGACCACGGTGCGCACCGCGAGGTGCCCGGGCGGCGAGTTCCGCCTCGTCATCGGCCAGGCCAGCGCCAGATGGGCCGCGCGCACGGTGCCCATCGGCTCGACGAGCGCGAGGCTGACCACGGCAACGGTGGACCGGGTGGACCCGGGAATCGAAGCCGGGATGACGTACCTACCCGGCGATGCGCGACTGATCTTCGCGCACGGGCCACTGCTGATCAGCGTCGAGGCGCTCACGCTCTGGCCCCGCAAGCTGAGTTCCGCTGCCGAAATCACCGCCATGGCCAAGGAAGAGGCTACGACCCTCGCGGCGGCGATCGTGCGGACCCTCCCCGCGTAGGCGGGGACCGACCTGCTGCCGACGCGTCGGTGACCGAGTGCGCCGAGGCCGTTCGGTGCGGTCCTTGGGCAGGTCACGTCGGTCCCCGGCGTTAGGGTGCTGCCGTGGACGATGATCGTCGTACGGTGCCGCCTCCGCTGTCCGAAGCGCATGAGGTCGACTTCGACTACCGGGACGGGGCCGGCGTCGACTTCGAGCCGTACCCGGGCTTTCTGGATGAGCGCGAAACGGCCGACTGGGTGCAGGCGTGGACGGGCAACCGTGACCTCGACGGAGCCGAGTTCCGGATCTTCGGTCAGGACGGCAGCGGTGGCCTCGCCGCGTTCTGGCTGGTGCGCCGGGACGAGCCGCTCGATCGGCAACCGGTGGTGTTCCTCGGGTCGGAGGGCGAGACGGCGGTCGTCGCCCAGGACCTGGGTGCCTACCTGTGGCTGCTCGCCGGCGGCTTCGGCCCCTTGGATGCGACGATGTACCCCCGCCACATGCACGATTCTCGCCCGGACGCACGTCTCACGGAGGTCGCGGAACGCTGGGCGCCGTCCCGCCGCACCTCGCCTGCCGAGGCCATCACCGCGGCACGGGCGGAGTTCCCCGACTTCGCGGAGCTGATCGATTCGCTCTGCCGCTAGTCAGCGTGGCAGCAGTTGGTCAGCGGGCTGCGGCGGGTTTCCTGGTGGGGTCGGTCGAGGTGGCGCCGTGAGCGGGGCGGCGGGTCAGGACCTGAGGGCCGGAAGCCGTGATGGCGACTGTGTGTTCGGAGTGGGCGGTGCGGGAGCCGTCGGCGGACCGGATCGTCCAGCCGTCGCTGTCGAACCTGATCTTGTCGGTGGAGCGGCAGAACCAGGGCTCGATGGCGATGGTGAGGCCGGGGTCGAGTCTCAGGCCACGGCGGGGGCGGCCGTCGTTGGCGACGTGCGGGGCCTCGTGCATGGTGCGGCCGATGCCGTGGCCGCCGAATTCGCCGTTGACGCCGTAGCCGTAGGAGCGGGCGACCCCGCCGATGGCGGCGGAGACGTCGCCGAGGCGGCCGCCGGGCTGGGCGGCGGCGATTCCGGCCTCCAGCGCGGCCTCGGTGGCCTCAATCAGCTTGAGGTCGGCCGGGTCGGGGGTGCCGACGATGACGGAGAGCGCGGAGTCGGCGACCCAGCCGTCGATGCCGAGCGCCATGTCGATGCTGAGCAGGTCACCGTCCCGCAGGACGTAGTCGTGCGGCAGGCCGTGCAGCACCGCGTCGTTGACCGACAGGCACAGCACGTTACGGAACGGGCCGCGCCCGAACGAAGGGGCGTAGTCCCAGTAGCAGGACTCGGCGCCGCGTTCCTTGATCCGGCGGCGGGCGTGGTGTTCGAGGTCCATCAGGTTGACGCCGACTGCGGCGATGCCGCTCAGCTCGGCGAGCAGTTCGCCGACGAACTGGCCGGCCACCGCCATCCGGCCGATCTCCTCGGCGGACTTGAGTTCGATCACGACTGCCTCCCTCTCCGTGTGCGGTATTTTTATACCACGCCAGGTCGGCGGCGCTGGGGAGGGATATCCTGCTGGCATGGTTCGCCAACCACTCACCGCTGAACAGATCGCAGCGGGCCAGCGCCTCGGGGTCGCCCTCCGGGCCGCGCGGGCCGGTCGCAGCCTCGTCGAGGTGGCCCTGGCGGCCGGCATCTCCCCCGAGACGCTGCGCAAGATCGAGGCGGGCCGCCTTCCCGCGCCGGCTTTCGGCACCGTGGTCTGCCTCAGCCAGGCCCTCGACGTTCCCCTCAGCGACCTGGCCGACGTCTGGCTGGCCGACATGCCGATCCGCATGGCGTCCCGGAGACCCGCCGCCCAGGTGCTCCAGTAGGAGATCCGTTCAGAGAGCGCAGCCAGGTTGTGCCTGATGGTCTTTCTCAGCGGATCCGCAGCCCGGGAAGGGTGGACGGTGGGCCGCCCGGGACTCGAACCCTGAAGGCAGGACGCCGCCGATAGATCTTCCTGAACCGGGCAGATTCGGCCCTGGCCAGGGCTGCGCCCTCCACCGCCTCTCGACGTGCTTGCAGGCTCTCCCGGCGCGGTCGTACCGGACCCGCGTCCGATGATCACGGAGTGGGCACCGAGGGCCGCCCCTCCGGCCCTACTGGGGCGGTCGCTCCCGGTGCACAGTGCGGTTCGGACACGCGTGCCACACCGCGGTGGTGGCGCGCAGCCGTGCCACGACCAGGGCGCGAGCGTCGTCGCGTTCGCAACAGGCACGCTCGTCGCGGGCATTGACCGGGACCCTGACAATGGCTGTCACTCAACGCCAACAGTGAGTCCCCGATCAACGACCTGTCGCAGAAATGGGCCCCATGTTCTTCCGCTTCTTTCACCGCAAATGGGTCGCGGCCACCGGTCGCGTGGTCGACTCGCGGCTCCACAGCGTCCGGAACTCGAACGCGAGGTGGGCCTACATCGTGCAGTTCGCAGGGCCGAACGGACAGAAAACCAAGCTCGAGGTCTTGGAGGACCACCACACCCTCGGGGTCGCGGTCGGCGCCACGGTACCGCTGCTCGTCCGCCCTGACGGAAAGAAGGCTGTCTTCGACAGGAGCGATCCGCAGATCAACGCGGTGGAGGTCGTCAAGAACCGGAAGAGGGCCGACGAGGAGCGCTTCCGCGGACAGCTTGAGAACTGATCCCTTTTCGTCGTGACGGTGCCGGTCATGGGTGTGCGTTGGGCTGTCAACCGCGCCACGCCCGCATCCGAGCCGTCGGAGAACGGGCCGTTCGCACCCTCAAGACCAAGCCCAGCCCACCGACCACCATCGGCAGGCCGAACGGTCCATCGGACTCTGCGACGCGAACTCCTCGACGACGTCGGAGTCTGGTCTGATTCGGAAGAGTCTCGCTAATGGGCCCTGCGCCCCCCGTTCGGCGGCGTCCGTCCGCGTCGCCGGCTATTGGCGATCGTTCTGAGGCCCTTGGCTGCGGCTGCCCACGTCCGGGCTCGTTGCTGTCGACGGCTCCGACGGCACAGCCGCTACAGTCCGCTTCCATGGCCGAACGCGTGTCCGTCGACGACCTGGGAATCTGGATCATGCACCCTCACGGGACCGTAGGGCTTCCCTGGGCGGAAGTAACCGGCGTCTCCGTGTACGCCTCCGTGCTGCCTCCTGACGATCAGCGCCTCGTATGGATGGATGCCACGCATGTGTCGGGAGAGTTCGTGGAGATCAATAACATGACCGAAGGGTTCGACGAAGCCGTGGCCGCGGTCATCTCCCGGTCGGGTCGTGGACCCTTGGACCTGTCCCGCTTGGAGCCCTCGGACGGTCCCGTCGAGATCTACGGGGGCCACTGCACCGCCCCAGATCATGGCACAAGCGAACCCGGTCGGGGCCGCTGAACTGCGGAGGAGTGGGCCGCCAGGGACTCGAACCCTGAACCTATGGATTAAAAGTCCACAGCTCTGCCATTGAGCTAGCGGCCCGCGCGCTCAGGTTACCGGAAGGCTGCTGGTTCCGACTCTCGGCTTTCCTGTCGCCGTCGATACGAGCAGGTCAGGGGTCGGCCAGCAACGCCGCCGGAGGCGTCGGCCTGTCCGGGCGGGCACCTCCGGTCGTACGGAAGAGGGTCAGGCTCGCCCGGCGGTGCGGGCGACGAAGGCGCGCCAGGCGGTGGGGGCGAAGGTCAGGGCGGGGCCGGTCGGGTCCTTCGAGTCGCGGACGGCGATCATGCCGGGCAGGTTGGCGGCCACCTCGAGGCAGTTCCCGCCGCTCGCGCCGCTACGGGTGGACTTTCGCCACTGAGCGCTACTGAGGTCCATGGAGGCTCTCCACTTCCTTGAGCAGGTCGATGGACTGCCGGCGGGGCAGAGCCTCGTTCCGCACGCTCTCCCACCTGGCTTGAAGCGCAGCCACGTCGTCGTCCTTGTCCACCACGACGCCGGCAAGCTGGTTCTCGAGGTGCCCGACCCACACCCCGTCGCGGGAGCGGGCGAGGGCGAACGGCCCCGACAGGCCGACGTGCAGGCCGCTCCTCGCCGGGATGACGTGCACGTGTACGTGCGGCAGTTCGGCGCGGGCGATCAGATGGGCGATCTGTTGCGCCATGACGCCGCCGATGTCGTCGCCGGAGCGGCGTAGGGCTGCTTCGTCGAGTACGGCGACGAACTGCGGGGGTCGGTCCTCCGTCAGGATCTTCTGGCGCTCCATCCGGGCCGAGACGCGCTGTTCCACCTCGTCGCTGGTGAGGACGTCGACGGAGCGCAGCACGGTGCGGGCGTAGTTCTCCGTCTGCAGTAGGCCCGGGATCAGGTTCGGCTCGAAGTAGCGGAGCTGGGTGGCGGCGCGCTCGGCGTCGAGCCAGGGCAGGAACCAGGACGGGGCGCCGACGCTGGCGACGAGCCGTTCGAAGAGCCCGCCGGTCCTGAGCGCCCGGTCGGCTCCCTTGATGAAGTCCATCGTCAGCGCCCGGGTGCCGCCCTCGACGGCGCTGACGTGCGACGCGCTGAATCCCGCGCCCCGGCCGAAGGTCTCCTGCGTCATGCCGGCACCGCCCCGGGCTCTGCGGATCTCGCCCACGATGAAGGCGGCGAGCGGGCTCGGCACGTCGGCCATTCAGGACCTCCCAATTTGAAGATCGACTACCCGCGGCGCCACCCGTCGGGCGAGGGCTCGGCCAGCCCGGCCCGGACGCGTTCCATGGCTTCCGAGAGTAGTCGCCCGCACAGCAGAGTGTCACCAGCGCGGGCCGCTCGTGGAGCGTTGGCCGGGGGCGGTCTCGCGGGGGCCGCCCCCGGGCGGGCGTCCGTCGGCGGCCCCCTTCCAGCACGTTGGCGGCCGCTGGGCCACCGGTCGGCGAGGGCCACGGGCCTTCACCTCCGCGGCTCCGCTCGTGCGCCGGCGCGGTCGCGGGTGGACGGGGGCTTATGGGGGCGAGCGGTTCGGCCATGGGCGGGAGGGGAAGCGCGCGGTTGGCTGGTGGGACGACGACGGGGGAGGACCACCGATGACCGAGACGATCCGTACCGCCGCCCTGGCCGGGGCGACCCTGACCACCGGGCTGGTGGCGGGGCTGTTCTTCGCGTTCACCTGCGCGGTCATGCCGGGTCTGGCCGCGACCGACGACCGGACGCTGGTCGGCACGATGCAGTCGGTCAACCGGAAGATCCTCAACGGCTGGTTCCTGGGCGCCTTCCTCGGCGCGCTGCCGCTGCTCGCCGTGGCCGCCGCCGCGCACCTGACCCGGGGCGGCCCGGTCCTGTTCTGGACCGTCGCCGCGCTGGCCTGCCACCTGGTCACCGTCGGGGTCACCGTGCGGCTCAACGTGCCGCTCAACGAGCGGTTGGAGGCCGCCGGCCCGGTGGACCGGATCGCCGACCTGGCCGAGGTGCGGGCCTGGTTCGAGGCGGCCTGGGTGCGCGGGAACCTCGTCCGCACGCTCTCCTCGGTGGCCGCGTTCGCCTGCCTGGTCGCCGCCCTGCTGACCCGGCACGGCTGACCGCCGCCGCACCGCAGCCTGGCCCGGGAGGCCGCCGCCGCACGGCGCGGAAGGCCACCGCCGCACTGCCGGCTCGATGCGGGAGGCCGCCGTCGCACTGCCGGTCCGACGCGGCTGAACGCCGCACCGCCGGCCCGGGCCGGCCGTGTCGTCGCCGCCGCCGAGGCGGCAGGCATGGGTGGGTCGGCGTGGGGGAATCGTGCCCGTATGAGGATGAGCAGCACCCCGGCCGTGGCGGCCTCCAGCGAGGAGACGGGCCCCGACGGCGTACGGGAGCCAGCCGGCGAGGTGCACGCCTGGCTGCCCGGGCAGAACCAGACCGTCTGCGGGCTTCCGCTCAGCCGGACCCGGCTGCGCCGCTTCCCGCACGTGCGGTTCGAGTACACGTCGACGGACGTGCTCACCGAGGCGGACCCGGTCGGCCGGATCTGCCCGCGCTGCCTGGCCGCCTCGCAGGGTCGCCGCCGGGGCGGGCAGAAGAGCTGGGCCCGGCACTCGCCCCGGCCCTGACGACGGCGAGCGGCAGCGCGGATCCGCGGGCGACGACAGCCGGGCCCGACCGCCGCCGCGTAGCGCGATTGACCCGTGGCTGACCGGGTACGGGGCGGACATGCGGATCGTGGTGGTGGGGGCGACCGGCAACGCGGGCACCGCCCTGTTGCGCCGGCTGCGGCGGGAACGCGGACTGGACCTCGCCGGGGTGGCCCGCCGGCTGCCCGGGCCGGAGTGCGGCGAACCGTACGACCAGGTGGAGTGGCACTCCTGCGACGTCGGCCTGCCCGGCGCGGCCGACCAGCTCGCCGAGGTCTTCGCCGGGGCCGACGCGGTCGTGCACCTGGCGTGGCAGATCCAGCCCAGCCACGACCAGCGGGTGCTGCACCGGACCAACGTCGGCGGCAGCGCGGCCGTGATCGACGCCGTGGTCCGCGCCGGCGTGCCCGCCCTGGTGTACGCGTCGTCGGTCGGCGTCTACGCGCCCGGACCGAAGGACCACCCGGTCTCCGAGCGCTGGCCGGCGACCGGGGTGCCCGGCTCGTCGTACAGCCGGGACAAGGCCGAGGTGGAGGCGCTGCTCGACCGGACGGAGCGGGAGCACCCGGGGCTGCGGGTGGTGCGGCTGCGGCCCGGCCTCAACTTCCAGCGGGCGGCGGCCACCGAGATCACCCGCTACTTCCTCGGCCCGTTCGCGCCCGTCCGGCTGCTGCGCTTCGGCCGGATCCCGCTGGTGCCGACGAACCGGCGGCTGCGGATGCAGGCGGTGCACACCGACGACGTCGCCGACGCGTACGCCCGGGCGGTCCTGGGCGACGCGCGCGGCGCGTTCAACGTCGCCACGGACCCGGTGCTGACCCCGGAGCTGGTGGCCCGGCACTTCCACGGCTGGACCGTGCCCGTCGCCGCCCCGGTGCTGCGCGTCGCCGCCGCGCTGACCTGGCGGGCGCGGCTGCAACCGATCGATGCCGGCTGGGTGGAGCTGGCGCTGCACGCGCCGCTGATGTCGAGCGAGCGCGCCGAGACGGAGCTGGGCTGGCACCCGCGCCACGACGCGCTCAGCGCGCTCAAGGAACTCTTCGCCGGCATGGCCGACGGCGCGCACACCCCCAGCCCGCCGATGTCGGCGGCCGGCCACCTCCCGGGCCGCCCCGCCGCCCTGCTGCGCGGCCGCCCCGCCGGCCACGGCAACCCCTACTGACCCGCCGCCGCTCCGGCCCGCCACCGTCCGTGTCGACCAAGAGGTTTGCGCACCGGAACGACGCCCCGGAGGACGCAAACCTCTTGATCGACGAGGCGATCGGGGGCGGGAGCGGGAGGGGGGCGGGGAAGCGGGTCAGAAGTCGGCGAAGACGTACGGGGGCTGGCGGGGGAAGAGGCGGCGCAGCTCCGCCGCCGCGTCCGTCGACACGTCGCCCAGCCCGCGCAGGCCCACCTCCACCGGGTCCAGCACCCCGTACGCCAGGGCGGAGATGCCAGCGGCGGTCAGCGTGCAGGTCGGCGGCGAGCCGGCGGTGGCGGCGGCCCCGGTGACCAGCTCCAGCGCGCCGGTCGTGCCGTCCAGCAGGTACGACCCGGCCAGCCACCGGTCGCCGGTCAGCTCCACCCGCACCCGGCCTGCCCCGACGGGCAGCCCTGCCAGCGCGTCGATCGACAGCAGCCGGGCCATCGGCGCGGCGTAACTCGGTCGCGCCACCCGTGCCTCGACGTGCACGGCCAGGTCTGTCAGCCACAGCTCCGGCACCTCGTCGACGGGCACCTGGACGGTCACCCGCTCCACCTGGTCGACGTGCCGGCCGAAGAACTGCAACAGCAGCGCCCGGGCGACCGGATCGGCCGCGAGCAGGTCGCCGGCCGCGAGCGTGCCGCCGTGGTCGTCGATCCGGTAGAGCACCGCGCCGGTGACCGTGCCGCCCGTACGGGCCGTCAACAGCCAGTGCTCGTCGCGGTCGCGCAACCCCACGTCCCGGTAACCGGGGAAGATCGCGAAGCCGTGCCGCTCGTTCAGGCACTTCTCGGTGAACGCGCGCCAGGCCTGGTAGCCCTCGCCGATCCGCTCCCAGCCCACCTCGCCGGGCAGGTCGGCGCCGAGCAGCTCCCCCAGGTCGGCCGGCGAGAACGTGACGGTACGCGGCTTCGGCAGCCCCACGTAGCCGAACCGGGCGTAGAACGACGGCCGGAACGGGTAGAGCGCGCTCAGCTGGTGCCCCTCGTCGCGCATCTCGTCGAGGAGCCGGTGCAGCAGGGTGCGTACGTGTCCGCGCCGGCGGGCCAGCGGGTGGGTGGCGACCCCGGCGACGCCGGCCATCGGCAGCACCTCGCCGCGCAGGTTCTGCCGCATCGGGATCGCCGAGGCGGCGGCCAGCGCGACGCCGCCCTCCTCGACCACCAGTGTCCGGTTGCCCTCGTTGTAGGGCAGGTAGCCGCGGAACTCCTCCGCCCGGGCCGCGCTGCGCGGCGACGCCTCGAACGCGTACGCGCCGAGCGCGAAGCTGGTGGACAGTCTTTCCTCGGCGTTCACCCGGCGGACGGTCATCCGCCCATCCCATCCCGGCCCGGCGGTCGCCGCAACTGCAATCGCCGGTGACCGACCCGGCGCGCGGTCAGCCGATCGGCAGGTGCCGCAGGTGCCGGCGGCGGCGCAGCCGGACGCTGAACACGGCCGCCACGGTGCCGATCAGCAGCGCGGTGACGGCCAGCCCGTGCAGCGAACCCCTGGTCAGGTAGCCGGAGTCGGTGTGGTCCACCGCCCAGGTGGCGATCTCCCGGCTGGACCAGAACGGGGTCAGCTTCGCGCCGGTGCCGGCCGGGTCGATCAGCATCTGCACCGCCACCACGGTGAGCAGCAGCAGCGTCCCCTCCAGCTCGCGGGGCAGCAGCGCGCCGATCAGCATCCCGAACGGCGCGGCGACCCCCACGCAGCAGAGCATCGCCACCGCCACCCCGCCGTGCCGCAGCTCGGGCGCGTCGACGACGGTGAGCACGAAGAACGGTACGGACAGGACGAGCCCGGCCGCCCACAGGCCGAGCAGCCGGCCGAGGTAGAGATCGTGCGGGCGGTAGCCGGCCAGCCGCAGCCGGGGCTCCAGCTCGCGGGCCGCGCCGGTGGCGAAGAGGGCGGCGGTGCTGACGGCCCAGCTGATGCCGAGCAGCAGCGAACGCACCGACTGCCCGACGTGGGAGTCCCGCCGGATCAGCCAGAACGCCAGCGGCATCAACAGCAGCAGCAGGAGCACGCCCCGACGGCGCAGCAGCTCCCGCAGGGTCATCTCGGCGACGGTGACGAGGCGGTTCACGCACGCCCTCCCTGGGTGGCCGGGGTCAGGTCGAGCACCAGGTCGACCCGGTCGAGCTGGTTGAGCAGGTGGGTCACCACGACGATCGCCCGTCCCTCGTCGCGCAGCCGGGTGAGCTGGTCCCAGAAGTTGACGTACGTGCCCTGGTCGAAGCCCTGGTATGGCTCGTCGAGCAGCAGCACGTCCGGCTCGCTGAGGGTGGACATGGTCAGGTTCAGCTTCTGCCGGGTGCCGCCGGAGAGGTTGCGGGCGAGGACGTCGCCGTCGGCCTCCCAGCCGAGGTGGCGGGCCGCCGCCCGGCCGGCGCGGCGGGCCGGTCCCCGGGCCACGCCCCGGCCGGCGCCGATCAGCACGAAGTGCTCGTCGGGCAGCAGGAAGTCGGCGGTGCCGCCCTGCTGGGGGCAGTAGCCGACCCGGCCGGAGACGGTCACGTCCCCGGCGTCGGGGGAGACCAGCCCGGCGCAGACGCGCAGGAAGGTGCTCTTGCCGCTGCCGTTCGCCCCGATCACGGCGGCGATCTGTCCGGCCCGGACGGTCAGCGACGCGTCGCGCAGGACGGTGCGTCGCCCGTACCGCTTGGTGATGCCCCGCGCGTGCAGCCGGACCGGTCCGGGGCGCGGGCCGGGCGAGGTGCCGATGGTCTCGACGATCGCGGCGGCGTAGTCCTGCGGCCGGCCGAAGACGGCCCAGGGGTCGCCCCCGCCGTCGCGCAGGTGCGTGGCGGCCTCGGCGACCACGTGCCGGGCGGCGTCCGCCCGGACCCGGCGCCGGTCCAACTCGGCCGCGAACGCCCGCAGCCACCCGTCGGCGTTCATCCGTCGACCCCCTTCGTGACGAGGCCGGTCACCGGGGCGACGAACGCGAGCCAGGCGCTGCCGCCCTGGCGCAGGGTCGCCCGCCCGCTGTCGGTGAGCCGGTAGTACTTGCGGGCCGGCCCGGAGGCGCCCTCCCGCCACTCGGCGGTGACCAGACCGGTGCGTTGCAGGCGCAGCAGCACCGGATAGAGCGTGCCGCCCTGGATCGGCCCGATGCCGGCGGCCTCCAGCGCCTGGGCGAGCTGGTAGCCGTAGGACTCGCCCTCGCGCAGCAGGGCCAGGACGCAGAGGTCGAGCACCCCGCGCAGCCACTGCCCGCGCCGGTCGGAATCCACCCGAGGAACATAGCGGCGCCACCTAGATGGCACAACTACCTAGCCGGCGGCGGTTGCCCGCCCCAGGGGCCGGGACGGGCTCAGCCGGCGACGACGTCCGAGACCACGACGGTCACGTTGTCCGGCGCGCCGGCCTGGTGGGCGAGCTTGACCAGCTGCTCGCCGCACTGGTGGCGGTCGCCGTACGTGCTCAGCGCGGCGGCGATCGTGCCGTCCTCGACGTAGTCGGAGAGCCCGTCGCTGCACAGCAGCAGCCGGTCGCCGGCGACCACCGTGAGCACCCCGATCGCCGGGGGCGTGTCCGAGCCCTGCACCGCCCGGGTCACCAGGGACCGCTGCGGGTGGTGGCGCGCCTGCTCGGGCGAGAGCGCCCCCTGGTCGACCAGCGCCTGCACGAAGGTGTCGTCCCGGGTGAGCTGGGTCAGCTCCCCGTCGCGTAGCAGGTAGCAGCGGGAGTCACCCACCTGGGCCAGCACCAGCGCGTCCCCGGCGAGCAGGGCGGCGGTCAGCGTCGTACCCATGCCGTCGCGTGCCGGGTCGACGGTGATGGCGGCGTGGATGCGTCGGTTCGCGGTGCTCACCACGGCCCGCAGCGCCGTGGCCGCCTCGTCGGGGGTGGTCGGCGGGCTCAGCTCGTCCAGGATGCGGATGACGATCTCGCTCGCCACCTCGCCCGCGGGCAGGCCGCCCATGCCGTCCGCGACCGCGACGAGGCGGTCACCGGCGAGGGCGGAGTCCTCGTTGTTGGTGCGGACCAGGCCGATGTCGTTGAGGATGGCCGAGCGGAGGATCAGCGTCATGGGGTCAAGCTTGCCAAGAACACCCTCCCGCCGTCTCTACGCACTACTGCGTAGGGTTGGGGAATGATGCCGGTGTCCATGGTCGGGCGCGCCGGTGAGCTTGCCGAGCTCGACCGGGCGTGGTCCACCGTGGTCACCTCCCGGCGCTCCGCGCCGGCCGTCGCGGTGATCACCGGTGAGGCCGGGGTGGGGAAGTCCCTGCTGGTTGCGGCCGCCCTGGACGCGTTCGCCCCCCGGCCGGCGGTGGTGCTCTCCGGCGCCGCCCGGGTGCACAGCCCCGCCCCGTACGACTGGTTGGCCGCCGTTCTCACGGGCCGGGACACGAGCCGGCTCGACCTGCCGCCGGACGCGCTGGCCTGGCTCGCCCAGCAGCCGACCGCGCCGCGCGAGCGCTACGCGCCGGGCACCCTGCTGCGGCTCGCGGTGCGGGTCGTCCGGCTGCTGGTCGGCGCCGGCCCGGCCGTACTGGTGGTGGAGGACCTGCACGCCCTCGACCCGGCCAGCCTGAACCTGGTCGGCGAGCTGGCGACCGCCGCCGACCTGCCGGCGCTGCTGGTGGTGGCGAGCCGGCCCGCCGAGGACGCCGTCGCGCCGGACCTCGCGATCCGCGCCCTGGCCCGGCTCTGCGGCGTCCGGGGCGCCGTCCGCCAACACCTCGGACCGCTGCTCCCGGCCGAGGTCGCCGAGGTGCTGACCCAGGTGTACGCGGACCCGCGCCCGTCCGGCCGGCTGGTGCGCGCCGTCTGGCAGCGCACCGGCGGCAACCCGTACGCGCTGACCGAGCTGCTCGCCACGCACGCCGGCCGGGGGCCCGAGGCGCTGCTCCGGCCGCCGCCCGCCCCGCGCCCGCCGAGGGCGGCGTCGCACCGACCCGCCGACCCGGTCGACGCCGAGCTGACCGGGCGGGAGATCGAGGTGCTGGGCTGCCTGGTCGCCGGGATGTCCAACAAGCAGGCCGCCCGTGCCCTCGGCATCTCGGTGCGGACGGTCACCGTGCACGTGTCCAATCTGCTGCGCAAGACCGGGTCGGCGTCGCGTACCGAGGCGGCGATCTGGGCGGTGCAGCGGCGACTGCCGGTGCCGACCCCGGTCGACGGCTGAGCCGACGGGACCGGGCCGGTGCGGCCCGCGTCGCCGGCGGGTGCTCAGGGGCGGGGGTAGCGGAGCAGGAGGCTGGCGGCGACCTCCTCGTCGCCGACGGCGGCGTACACGTGCGGCACGTCCGACGTCCAGCGCAGGTGCCCGCCGGCGCCGGCGGTCAGCGGCGCGTCGACCGGCCCGGCGCGCAGCACGCCCGAGAAGACGGTGACGTGCTCGGTGACGCCCCGCTGGTGCGCCGGGGAGAGCTGCTCCGGGCCGGGCGCGACCAGCATCCGGTACAGCTCGTAGGTGGCGTCGGTGTCCTCGAAGACCTCCAGCAGGATGGCGCTGACCGCAGCGCCGCGGACGGTCGGCCCGGAGGTCGGACCGGAGAGCACGGCCGTCAGCGGTACGCCGAGCTGCGCGGTGATCGCGTAGAGCGTCTCCAGGGTCGGGTTGCGGGTGCCGTTCTCCAGACCGGAGAGGGTCGCCTTGCCCACCCCGGCGAGCCGGGCGAGGGCGGACAGCGACAACCCGCGCTCCTCGCGCAGGGCGCGTACCCGGCGACCGACGGCCTCGGCCCCCGGATCGGGGGCCGATCGGTGGACTGGTGACGTCTGCGGCACCCCGCTATGGTGCTACAGGTTCTTGTTCCGTAAACGGAACGGTCGGGGGAGTGGGATGGCGGGACGGTCGCAACCGGTGCTGGCGGGCGTGGTGACCGCGCTGGTCGGGTTCGCCAGTTCGTTCACGGTGGTGCTCGCCGGCCTGCGGGCCGTCGGCGCGTCGGACGCGCAGGCCGCGTCGGGGCTGCTGGCGGTGTGCGTGGCCGCCGGGCTCTCCGCCGTCTGGCTGGGCCTGCGGCACCGGATCCCGATGAGCGTCGCCTGGTCCACCCCGGGCGCGGCGCTGCTGGTCGCCACCGGCGCGGTGCCCGGCGGGTGGCCCGTCGCCGTCGGGGCGTTCCTCGTCTCGGGCGTGCTGATCGTGGCCGCCGGGCTGTTCCCCGCGCTCGGGCGGGCCGTCGCGGCGATCCCCCGGCCGATCGCGGGCGCGATGCTCGCCGGGGTCCTGCTGCCGCTCTGCACCGCCCCCGTCCGCGCGCTGGTCGAGGTGCCCCGGCTGGCCGTCCCCGTGGTGCTGGCCTGGCTGCTGCTGCACCGGTTCGCCCGGCGGTGGGCGGTGCCGGGCGCGCTGGTCGTCGCGGTGGCGGCGATCGCGCTGACCACCCCGGTCTCCGGGCTCGGCGGCGCGCGGCTGCTGCCCGCGGTCGAGCTGACCGCCCCGGCCTGGAACGTCTCCGCCCTGATCGGCCTCGCGCTGCCGCTCTTCCTGGTCACCATGGCCGCGCAGAACGTCCCCGGGATGGCGGTGCTGGTCGGCTACGGCTACCGGCCGCCCTTCGGCGCCGCGCTGCGCGCCACGGGGCTGACCACCGTGGTCGCCGCGCCCGCCGGTGGGCACGCGGTCAACCTCGCCGCGATCACCGCCGCGCTGGCCGCCGGCCCGGACGCCCACCCGGACCCGGACCGTCGCTGGATCGCCTCGGTCACCGCCGGGATCGGGCTGGCCCTGCTGGGGCTGGGCGCCGGGGCGGCCACCGCGCTGGTCGCGCTCGCCCCGCCGGTGCTGATCGAGGCGGTCGCCGGGCTGGCGCTGCTCGGCGCGCTGGCCACCGCGCTCACCTCGGCGCTGGCGGAGCCCGCGGCCCGGGAGGCCGCGGTGGTCACCTTCGTGGTCACCGCCTCCGGAGTGAGCCTCATCGGCGTGGGCGGCGCGTTCTGGGGCCTCGTTGCCGGCGGGGTGATGCTCCTGCTCTTCCGGCACCGCTCCGGCGGGCCAACCGCGCCGGAGCCGGCGCCCGGACCCGCGACCGCATCGCCAGGACCCGATGCGGCTGGGCCGGCTCCGGCCGAACCGGGTGCGGCCGATTCGGCGGATCTACCCCTCCGGGTGCCCGACGTCAGCGGCACGGACCGGCGCGCGACCTTCAGCGGCGGCAGTGCCACACCAGCGGCCGGTGCACCTGGTTCTCGTAGACGGCACCGACCACGGTCAGACCGTCGTCGCTGATCCCGTTGGCCGTGTACGTGCCCGCCTCGGTCGCCCGGACATCGGGCCGGCCCGGCAACCGGCGGGACGTGCCGTCCGGGGCGACGACCTGCGGCTCACTGCCGTCGACCAGCAGGTCGCCGTTGCCGGCGATGCCGCTCGTCCCCGGGAACGGCAGGAGGCTCACCGCCCCCGTCGTGAGATTCCAACGTACCGGCAGCATCTGCACGGCACCGCCCTGCTTGGCGCCGGGAACCACGCCGATCGCCCATTCGCCGTGCGCCGAGTCGACCGTTGCACGCGGGTAGCCGTCGGGCACCGCCAGCGCCGCCCCGACGCCCTGCGGCGTCCATCGGTAGGGCAGTTGGCCCATCGCGCCGACGACCGTGCCGTCCTCGGTGATCCCGGTCGCCGCGGATCCCGACCGGCCGATCAGCCGGTACTCCTGCGGGCGGTCCGCCGACCACCGCACGGCGTGGTGTGAGTCGCCGGCCCCCCTGGCGGTGCCGACGATGTCGCCCCGGCCGTTGACCGCGTGCACGAGGACCGCGTGGTAGCCGGGTGGGGTGGCCAGGAAGCGCAGCTTCCCGTCCCGGTGGACCCACCCGGTGCCGTCGCCGTTGGTGCCGACCACGACGCCGCCGGCGTTGACCGCGGCCGCGTGCCGCGCGCCGGCCGGCAGGACGGCTGCCCGGCCGTCGGTCCACAGCACGACCCGCCCGTCCTCCTGCCCGGTGCCGATCTCGCCGACGATGTACCGCCCGGTGGGGTCGACGCCGTTCGCCACCGCGACCGGACCGTCGATCGGCTGCGGCAACCACGACGCCTCGCAGGTGACCGGCGAGACCGGGGCGGCCGACACGGTCCCGGCCGGCGACGCCGCGAGGGCCGGCGTGGCCGGAGCCGGGCGGGTGGCGGCCCCGCCGAGCTGGACGGCGCCCACGACGCCGAGCCCGGCCAGCACCGCCACTGCGGCGACCCCGCCGACGCGGCGGCGCTGGCGGCGACGCCGGCCGTCCCGGACCGCGCGGCCCACGTCAACCCGCGGCTCGGGAACCGGCGCCGCTTGCAGCAGTGCGGCCATCCGCTGGTCGTCCAACGCGGTCATCTCGAATTCCTCCCGGACATCTCGGGGACGTCGAGCACCTGGCGGACCGTCACCAGCGCCCGCGCCGTCTGCGATTTCACGTTGCCTTCGGAGCAGCCCATCGCGGCGGCCGTGTCGGCCAGCGACAGGTCGCACAGGAACCGCAGGACCAGCACGGTGCGCTGGCCGCGAGGAAGGCGGGCGAGCGCGGCGAGCAGGTTGTCCCGCTCGGCCAGGTCGTCGTCGTGCGGCATGACCGGCGGGCGCTCCGGCTCCGGCATCCATCCCAGCAGCCGGACCTTCGCCCAGCTCAACCGCTTCTCGTCGACGAGCTTGTGGACCAGCATCCGGTGCACGTACGCGTCGACGTTGTCGGCGTGGCTGACCCGGCGCCAGTTCACGTACAGCGCCGTGATCGTCTGCTGCACCACGTCGTCGGCCAAGTGGGCGTCGCCGCACATCAGGAACGCGGTCCGGTGCAGTCTCGGCAGTCGCGCGGAGACGTACTCCACGAACTCACGCTCGGCATCCGCCATCGGGGCTCCCTCCTCCGCAAGCTCGACGGGTCCGGACGTCCGTCGGGTTGCGTCAGGCCGGAGTTCGGCGGGATGCCAGATCAGCGCCGGTGACCGTAGCGCCACCGACCCCTCGCTCACTCCTCGGGCGGCAGGTCCCGGGCCGGGACGTCGAGGCGTACCTGGTCGTCGGTGACGGTGGCGATCTGCTCGGCGAGCACGTAGACCGCGCCGGTGCGGACCAGGTCGGTGGAGACCTTCAGGTAGCCGCTGTGCAGCAGCCGGGCCGCCAGGTCGGCCGGCACGTCCGGCTCCTCGACCGCCGTCGACTCGATCAGCTCGTCCAGGCTGCTGCCCGGGTCGGCGGTCGGCGCCTGCACGGTCACGGCGTTCGGGTCGCCCCGCTGGACCAGATCGACGGTGCCGACCTCGGTGCCGTCGACGTCGACCACCCGCATGCCCGTGGTGATCCGGGAAACTGTCGCCTGTCGCTCGGTGCCCTGCTGCTCCATCCTGCGGCGGTTCCCGGCCCCCGCTCCGGCTAAACCATCGTCGAGATCTTGGACAGTTGCCGTTCGGCCCGAGCGGCAACTGTCCAAGATCTCGACGGCCCCCGATCACGCCTCCGGGGACCAGGCGGTCGGGGGGCGGGGGGAGAGCTCGCGCCAGGTGTCGGTGCCCTGGAGCAGCGCCCGGACCGTCTCCTCGGCCTCGTCGGCGGTGTCGTGCTCGTAGAACCGGGAGACGCCCTCGGAGCCGCCGGCGCGCTGCTCGACGTGCCACCGGTCGCCGTCCACCCGGAGGAAGACGTCGCGCCGGGCCAGCCGGCCCCATTTCCCGTTCCACCAGTGCTTCCGCTGCTCCATGGCGGGACTCTATCGAACAGGCGTACGAAAATGTGTGGCCCCTGCGGGATTCCCGCAGGGGCCGATGTGCGTGCGCCGGGTTCAGCGCCCGGTGGGCGGTTCCTCCCGGCGGCCGAGCACGTCGTCGAGCGCGCCGCGCCGCTGTCCGGGGGTGGTGTGCCCGGCGGCGACCAGGGCGTCGCGGATCTCGGTGAGCAGCCGGACCTCCTCGCTCGGGGCCTTCGGCGGCGGCTCCTCGCCCCGCTTGCGCCGCTCGGCCAGCTTGTTCATCGGGAACACCACGAGGAAGTAGAGCGCCGCCGCGGTGAGCAGGAACGTGATCAGCGCGTTGACGAAGGCCACCCAGTCGAACGGGATCTCGCGGAAGGTCGGCGTGGACCCGGTGAGGCCGTTCTTGCTGCCGGTGAGCAGCGCGATGAGCACCCGGACCAGTGGTTCCAGGAACGACTTGGTGAGCTGGGTGACCACGCCCGTGAACGCGGCACCGATGACGACACCGACCGCCAGGTCGACGACGTTTCCGCGCATGATGAAGTCTTTGAAGCCCTTGAGCATCCGTACTCTCCCGAGGTGTCCGGTCTTCCGTCCGGCACAACCTATGCCCCGGGCGCGGGCTCCAGAAAAGCGCTGGCCTCGATCGCCGCCCGGTCCGCATCGCCGGCCCGGATCGCCTCGACCAGCCGGGAGTGGTCGACGTAGCGCTCCGGCTCCAGCGCGTCGCCCATCGACTGGGCGACCGTGCTGCGCAGCGCCGCGCCGACCGAGGCGTACAGCTCGGCGAGCATGCCGTTGTGCGCCGCCGCGACCACGGCGGTGTGCAGCGCCGCGTCGGCCTCCACGAACTCGTCGACCCGGCCGCCGCGCCAGGCCGCCTCGCGGGCGGCGAGCGCGTCGTCCAGGGCCGCCAGGTCCTCGGTCGTACGCCGCAGCGCGGCGAGCCGGGCGGCCTCCACCTCGAAGGCGCGGCGGACCTCGACCACCTCGGCCATCCGGTCGGCGGTGAGCCGGCGGGCCACCACCGGGGCCAGCTCGTCGGTCGACACCACGTACGTCCCGGAGCCCTGCCGGCACTCCAGCACCCCGGCGTGCACCAGCGCCCGCACCGCCTCGCGGACCGTGTTGCGCCCGACGCCGAGCGCCGCGACGAGTTGCGGCTCGGTGGGGATCCGCCCGCCGATCGGCCACTCGCCCCCGAGGATCCGCTCCCTGAGCTGCGCGATGGTCTGCCGCACCCGGTGCCCCCGGGGCGGCGCGGCGGCGGAATCAACCGACGGTGGCACTGGTTACAACACCTGCCCGGAATTCATCCCATGATTGTAGGTTCGGACGCATGACCCCGCCAACCACCGCTGCCGTCGACGCCGGAACCTCACCGCGTTCCGTGCGGGAGGCGATCGCCGGGCCGGACGACGTGCCCGCACCGGCGGATGCGACGGCTCCTGCCGCCGGTCCCGTCGGCGCCACCCCCAAGCCGGCCGGACCGGTCGCCGGTGGCCTGCTCGTGCTCGTCGGCATGCTGCTCGTGGCGCTCAACCTGCGGGCCGCGATCACCAGCCTCGGCGCCCTGCTCGACGAGGTGCGCGGCGGCCTGGCCCTCTCCGGGGCGCTGGCCGGGGTCGTGACCACCCTGCCCGCGGTCGCCTTCGCCGTCTTCGGGTCACTCACTCCCCGGCTGGTCCGCCGGAACTCCCCGGCCCGGGTGCTGGTGGTGGCGATGCTGATCCTCGCCGCCGGGCAGCTCGTCCGGGTCGGTACGGACTCCGCGCTGGTCTTCATCGCCGGCAGCGCCCTCGCGCTGGCCGGGATCGCGGTGGCGAACGTCCTGCTCCCGCTCCTGGTCAAGCAGTACTTCCCGCACCGCATCGGACTGGTCACCGGGGCGTACTCGATGACGTTGACGGTGGGCGCGACCGTGGCCGCCGCGGCGGCGGTGCCGGTGGCGCACCTCTTCGGCACCTGGCGGGCCGGGCTCGCCGTCTGGGCCGGGCTGGCCCTGGTGGCCGTACTCCCGTGGGTGCCGCTGGCGCTGCGGGCGCGCGCGGCCCGACGGGCGGCGACCCCGACGGCGGTGGCGCCCCGTCCCCGGCGGATCCGGCCCGGGCGGACCCGGCTCGGCTGGGCGATGGCGGTCTACTTCGGGACGCAGTCGCTGGGCGCCTACGCGATCATGGGCTGGCTGGCCCAGCTCTTCCGCGACGCGGGCTACCGGCCGCAGGACGCCGGTCTGCTGCTCGCCGGGGTGACGGCGCTGGGCGTGCCGATCGCGCTGCTGATGCCGACCCTGGCCGGGCGGCTGCGTACCCTGCACCCGCTGGTGCTCACGCTCTCCGCCGCGATGGCCCTCGCCTACGTCGGGATGGCCGTCGCGCCGCACGACGGGGCGCTGCTCTGGGTGGTGCTGCTCGCGATCGGGCAGAGCGCCTTCCCGATGATCCTGGCGACCATCGGGCTGCGCGCGCGGACCGCCGAGGGGACGGTGGCGCTCTCCGCGTTCAGCCAGAGCGTCGGCTATCTCATCGCCGCGCTGGGGCCGCTGCTGGTCGGCATCCTCTACGGAACGACCGGCGGGTGGACCGCCCCGATCGGTTTCCTGTTGGCGGCCCTCGCCGTGCAGACCTGCGCGGGCATGGTGATCGCCCGTCCCCGACACATCGAGGACGAGGCGTGAGGAGGGACCGTCAGGAGGTGGCCGGCGTGGGATCGCCGGCCACGGCCTGGTCGACCGTCGGGTAGGTGTGCAGCACCTCGACGAGACCGCTCACCTCGAGGATGCGGAGCACGCCCCGCTGCGGGGCGGCCAGCCGTACCACGCCGCCCGCCTCGTCGCAGCTGTTCTTGGCCCGGACGAACACCGACAGCCCCGTGGAGTCGCAGAACGAGACGTTCGCCAGGTCGAAGACGAGCCGGCTGCGGCCCTTGTCGAGCAGGTCGGTGATCTGGTCCTGAAGCTGCGGTGCGGTCGCCATGTCCAGCTCGCCCGCGACCGATACGACGACCACGTCGCCGCGCTGTTCCGTGTGCACCGTCAAGGACATTCGCCAGACCTCCTGTTATCGGGGAAACGGTATCCCACGATCGGGGTGGTACGCAGAACGGGAGCCGGTATCCGGTGGCCGCCCTCATTCGTTTGCCCTGCGACAACTAGCGCTCTGGCCTCCGGTGATAGAGTCCGCCGTCGAGGTCGAAGGGGGTTCACCATGGCGCTGAGCGTCGAGGAAAGCAGCCGGCTGGCCGGTCTGCTGACCGGTCACGCCGAGCGGATCATGCAGCGCTGGACGGAGATCGCCGCCGGGTCGCTGCGTGGGCGACTCAGTCAGGGCGAGCTGCGCCGGCAGATGCAGGAGCTGCACTCTAGCATGATCACTGCCGGTCAGCAGGGTGCCGTCGACCTCGACTCCGAGCAGGCGACGGAGCTGCGCGCCGTGCTCTCCGAGCTGTCCCGGGGACGCGCCCGGCAGGGCTTCTCCGCCTCCGAGACCGCGGTCAGCGTGTTCTCGCTCAAGGAGGTGCTGCTGGAGCTGATGGAGGCCGAGGGCGGCCCCCACACGCTCCGCGACTACGTCGCCTTCTCCGGGCTGATCGACCAGATGGGTCTGTTCACCTTCGAGAGCTTCGTACGCACCCGCGAGAGCCTCATCGCCGACCAGGCGGAGCAGCTGCTGGAGCTCTCCACCCCGGTGGTGAAGCTCTGGGAGGGCGTCGTCGCCGTGCCGCTGGTCGGCACCCTCGACTCGGCCCGGGCCCAGGTGGTGATGGAGCGGCTGCTCCAGACCCTGGTCGACACCGGCTCGCCCTACGCGATCATCGACATCACCGGCGTGCCGGCGGTGGACACCCAGGTCGCCCAGCACATCCTCAAGACCGTGGTGGCCGCCCGGCTGATGGGCGCCGACTGCATCATCTCCGGCATCCGGCCGCAGATCGCGCAGACCATCGTCGCCCTGGGCATCGAGTTCGGCGACATCGCCACCAAGGCCAGCCTCGCCGACGCGCTGCGGCACGTGCTCCGGCTCACCGGGGTCGAGACCGGCCGCCGCCAGCGCCGGGAGGCCTGATGGAGCGGGTGCCGATCCTCAAGATCGGCGACATCCTGCTGGTCTCCATCCAGGTCGACATGTCCGACCAGACGGCGGTCCAGCTCCAGGAGGACCTCGCGGAGCGGATCGTCGCCACCGGCTGCCACGGCGTGATCATCGACATCACCGCCCTGGACATCGTCGACTCCTTCGTCGGGCGGATGCTGTCGACCATCGCCTCGATCTCCAAGGTGCTCGACGCGGAGACGGTCGTGGTCGGGATGCGTCCCGCCGTCGCCATCACCCTGGTCGAGCTGGGCCTGTCGCTCAACGGGATCCGGACGGCGCTCAACGTCGAGCGGGGCATGGAGCTGATCGCGGCGGCCCACGCCGACGAGCGCGACCTCGGGTTCGACGACGAACCGGACACCGAGACGACGGCGTTGTCATGACCGCCGGAGTCGACCTGGGCCAACCGCAGGCACAGGCGATCCGCAGCGACGAGGACGTGGTCCGCGTCCGGCAGTTGGTGCGTACGGTGTCGGTGGCGGTCAAGCTCTCGCTGGTCGACCAGACCAAGGTCGTCACCGCGGCGAGCGAGCTGGCCCGCAACACCCTGGTGTACGGCGGAGGCGGCATGGTCGAGGTGACCACGGTCGACAACGGCCGGCGACGGGGCGTGCGGATCGTCTTCGCCGACTCCGGCCCGGGCATCGCCGACCTCGACCTGGCGCTGACCGACGGCTACACCACCGGCGGCGGGCTCGGCCTCGGGCTCAGCGGCGCCCGTCGGCTGGTCGACGAGTTCGACATCCAGACCGCCGCGGGTGAGGGAACCCGGATCACGGTCACCAAATGGTCCCGATGAACGACGATGCGGTCTCCGACCGCGGAGTCTGGTTCCGGGTCGAGAGCGGCGGCGCGGCCAGCGCGGTGCGCCGGGCCGCCGAACGGCTCGGCGCCCAGCTCGACCTGACCGCCGCCCGCACGGCCGACCTGGCCATCGTCGCCGCCGAGCTGACCAGCAACCTGGTCAAGCACGCCGACGACGGTGTCCTGCTGCTGCGGCCGGTGCGGCGCGACGGGGAGGCCGGCGTGGAGCTGATCGCCCTCGACACCGGGCCGGGGATGGCCGACCTCACCGCCTCCTCCCAGGACGGGCACTCCACCGCCGGGACGCTCGGCATCGGCCTCGGCGCCATCGTCCGGCAGGCCAGCTGGTTCGACGGCTACTCCCGGCCGGAGCGCGGCACCGTCCTCGCCGTACAGGTCTGGCCGGACCGCGACGGCGGGCACGAGCGGCCCTGGGTCGGCGCGCTCAGCCGGCCGCTGGCGGGGGAGTCGGTCAGCGGTGACGGGTACGCGTGGCGGATCGTCGAGGGCCGGCGCCAGGTGCTGGTCTGCGACGGCCTGGGGCACGGGCCGCTCGCCTCCGCCGCCACCGACGCCGCGCTCGACGCGTTCCGCAAGGCGCCGGCGGGGACGCCGTCGGCGGTCGTGGCGCACCTGCACCGCTCGATGTCGCACACCCGGGGCGCGGCGCTGGCCGTGGCCGAGCCGGACCCGTCGGCCGGGGTGCTGCGCTACTCGGGGCTGGGCAACATCTCCGCCGCCGTCATCGGCGCGGACGGCAAGCGGCGGGGCCTGGTCTCGCTGCCCGGCATCGCCGGGCACCAGCGTCCCTCGGTCCGGGAGTACGACTACCCCTTCGACGCCGACGCCCTGCTGGTCATGCACAGTGACGGGGTGGTCGACCGCTGGCAGATCGCCGACTACCCCGGTCTCGTCGACCGGTCGCCCCTGGTGGTGGCCGCGACGGTGCTGCGGGACGCCGGCACGCGTCGCGACGACGCCTGCGTCCTGGTTGCCCGGGCATGGTCGTGACCGGACCCACGGGCGCTCCGCTGCTGACGATGGCGCTGCGGGTCGAACACGACATCTTCGTCGTGCGGCAGCGGGGCCGCGAGGTCGCCGCCGCGGTGGGGCTGGAGCACCAGGACCAGGTACGCATCGCCACGGCGCTCAGCGAGGTCGCCCGGGACCTGCTGCACGCGGTCGGCGGGGCGGAGGTGGCATTCGTCCTCGTCGACGACGCCGCTGACGGCAGGCGGCACCTCCGGGTGGAACTCGTACCGGTGCGTCCTCTGCCCGACGGGCGGTACGAGCCGCAGTCCGGCGCCGTGGCGCGTTTGGTGGACAAGTTGGGCGTGGTGACGCGGCAGGGGGTTACGGTCGTGAGGATGTCCCGACGTGTCCCGGTCACCGCAGAGGTGCTGACCCCCGAGCGTCTCGCCGAGCTGCGGTCCGAGCTCGACCGGAACGCCCCGGGCAGCGCCCTGGACGAGTTGGCCGCCCAGAACGCGCAGTTGATCGCCGCCCTCGACGAGGTACGCAGCCAGCGCGACGAGCTGGCCGTCCTGAACGAGGAACTGGCCGAGACCAACCGGGGCGTGATGGCGCTCTACAACCAGCTCACCGAGGAGCTGGAGGAGACCAACCGCGGCGTGGTGGCCCTCTACGCCGAGCTGGACGAGAAGTCCGCCCAGCTGCGCGCGGCGAGCGAGTCGAAGAGCCGGTTCCTGGCGAACGTCAGCCACGAGCTGCGGGCGCCGGTCACCGCGATCATGGGGCTGGGCCGGCTGCTCGGCGACTCCGCCTCCGACCCGCTCACCGCCGAGCAGGCCCGCCAGGTCGGGCTGATCCGCTCCTCGGCGGGTGACCTCCTCACGCTGGTCAACGAGCTGCTCGACCTGGCCAAGGCCGAGTCGGGCCGGATCGAGCCCGACTGGGCCGAGGTCGACCTGCGGCCGGTCTTCGGCCAGTTGCGCGGCACGCTGCGGGCCCTGGCCACCCGGCCCGACGTGGAGCTCGTGGTGGAGGAGCCGCCCGTCCCGGCGACGCTGCGTACCGACGAGGTGCTGCTCGCCCAGGTCCTGCGCAACCTGCTGCACAACGGGCTCAAGTTCACCGAGCGCGGCGAGGTCCGGCTGCGGGCGGAGCGGCGGGACGACCAGTGGTCGCTCACCGTCTCCGACACCGGCGCGGGCATCCCCCCGGAGCTGCACGAGCGCATCTTCGAGGAGTTCTACCAGGTGCCCGGCGCGACCCGGGTCGGCGGCACCGGTCTCGGCCTGCCGTACGCGCGGCGGTTGGTGACCCTGCTCGGCGGCACCCTGGTGGTGTCCAGCGAGCCGGGCCGGGGCAGCACGTTCACGGTCACCCTGCCCACGGGAGGAGCGTGACCGTGGAGGGTGGCCCGGTGACGGTGCTGGTGGTCGACGACAGCCCCACCAAGCGCTACCTCCTGGTCAGCTGGCTCTCCCGGGCGGGCTTCACCGTGCTGGAAGCCGAGACCGGCACCGAGGCGCTGGCCCGGGTCGGGGTGGACCCGATCGACCTCGTGGTGCTCGACGTGCGGCTGCCCGACCTGAACGGGTTCGAGGTCTGTGAACGGATCAAGTCGGCGCAGCCGGCGATGCCGGTGATCCACGTGTCCGCGCACGCGGTGGACGTGGCGGACCGGGCGCAGGGGCTGACCCGGGGCGCGGACGCGTACCTGGCCGAGCCGATCGAGCCGGAGGAGTTGGTCGCCACCTCCCACGCGGTGCTGCGCTACTACCGGGCCCGGCAACGCGCGGAACTGCTCGCCGAGCGGCTGCTCGGGCTCGCCGACACCACCGTGGCGGTGCACTCCGCCCCGAACTTCGCGCGGCTGCTGGAGGCGGCGGCGACCGGCGCCGCGCAGATCTTCCGGAGCCCGGCCGCCGTGGTCGCCGAGACGTTCGACGGCGACTGCCTCGCCGGGGTCGCGGCCGGCCCCGGCGGCGCGGCCAGCATCGTGCCGTGGATCGTCGACGACACCGGGGTGCCGACCGGGACGACGGTCCGGGTGGACGAGCCGGCCGCCTGGGGCCTGGTCGACTGGCCGGCGGACGACACGGTCACGGTGGCCGCCGCCCGGCTGCGCGAGGACCGCGCGCCGCTCTACGTCGTCGTGCCCACCGCCACGCAGACCGCCCGCACCCCGGTGCTGCGGCAGCTCGCCCAGGCGGTGGCGGCGGCGGTGGAGGGGCAGCGCTCCTTCGACGAGGAGCACCGGATCGCGGTGACCCTCCAGCGCAGCCTGCTGCCGCGCCGGATACCGCAGGTCAACGGGCTCGACCTGGCCGTCCGCTACGAGCCGGCGAGCGCGCAGACCGAGGTGGGCGGCGACTTCTACGAGCTGGTGATGCTCGACGGCCACCTGCTGCTGGCGATCGGCGACGTGGCCGGCCACTCGCTGCACGCCGCGACGGTGATGGCCGAGCTGCGGCACGCGGTGCGGGCGTACGCGGTGGAGGGGCACCAGCCGGGCGAGATCCTGGACCGGGTCAACAACCTCATGCGCACCCTGCTCCCCAACGAGCTGGCCACGATCTGCGTGCTGCTGCTGCACCCGCCCAGCGGCCGGGTGCGGCTGGCCAGCGCCGGTCACCTGCCGCCGGCGCTCAGCCTGGACGGCAAGGTGGAGTTCGTGCAGCACTCGGCCCCGCTGCTCGGGGTCCGCGCGCAACGGCCGCCCGATCTGGAGTTCGTGCTGCCGGTCGGGGCGACGCTGGTGTTCTACACCGACGGCCTGATCGAGCGGCGGGACACCACGATCGACGACGGGCTGGCAGCGCTGGCCGTGGTCGCCAGCCGGGTCGACGACGACCTGGACCGGTTCTGCGAACGGCTCCTCGTCGAGCTGGCCCCGCCGGAGATCCACGACGACGTCGCCGTGGTCGCCCTGCGCCGCAACTGACCCCGCGTGGTCGCGGAACCCCTTCACCAGCGCGTGATCGCCCGCTCGCTGCCGGTTCCCGCCCGGGTGTCCGTTCTCGTACGCTGATCCCCATGGCCACAGAGATCAGCAACCTCCTGTCAGCCGCGGCGCCCCGTGCCGTCGCGGCGGTGCGGGGGGTCTCGGACGACCAACTGGACCTGCCGACCCCGTGCAGCGAGTACGCGGTGCGCGACCTGCTCAACCACCTCTACGACGTGGTGGTCAACTTCCAGGCCCTCGCGGGCAAGCGGCAGCCGGAGTGGACGGAGAAGCCCGACCACCTGGCCGAGGGCTGGCGGGACCGGTTCGAGGCGGAGGCCGCGAAACTGGTCGAGGCGTGGTCGGATCCGGCCGCGCTGGACGGCGTCTCACCCGGCATGGGGCTGCCACAGGAGACGGTCGGCACCATGGTGCTGCTGGACCTGACGGTGCACGCCTGGGACCTGGCCGTCGCCACCGGGCAGCCGTACCGCCCCGCGCCCGAGGTGCTGCCCCCGCTGTACGCCCTGTGCGAGCAGATGGGGCCGGCGGCCCGGGAGCAGGGCGTCTTCGCGGAGCCGGTGGGGACGTCGTCGTCGGACGCCCCGGAGATGGACCGCCTGCTCGCCCTGACCGGCCGGGACCCGGGCTGGTCGGCGGGCGCCTGATCGGTCGACCTCCCCCTTCCTTTCCACAGGCCCGCGCGGCATCCCGCCGCGCGGGCCTCCTTGACATCGACTATTCACCCGGCGAATAGTGACCCGGGTGTCCACACCGCACGTGCTGCTCGGGCTGCTCGCCGCCGGCAACCGGCACGGCTACGAGCTGAAGCGCGCCCACGACGAGCGCCTGCCCCGTGCCAGGCCGCTGGCGTTCGGGCAGGTCTACTCGACCCTCGGCCGGTTGCAGCGGGACGGCCTGGTGGCACCGGCCGGGCAGGACCGCGAGGGTGGTCCCGACCGCACCGCGTACGCGCTGACCGGTGACGGCCGGGCCGCGCTGGAGCGGTGGCTCGCCGAGGTCGAGCCGCCGATGCCGTACGTCGCCAGCACGCTCTTCGCCAAGGTGGTCGTGGCGCTGCTGGTGGCCGACGCGGACCGGGCCCGGGCCTACCTCGTCGCCCAGCGGCAGGCCCACACCGAGCGGCTGCGCGAGCTGACCGCGGTGAAGACGGCGCCCTCGGCCAGCCTCGACGACATCGTCGCGGCCGACTTCGCCATCGCCCATCTCGACGCCGACCTGCGGTGGTTGCAGACCACCCTGGGCCGGGTCGCCGACTGGCACCGGGAGGTGCACTCGTGACGCAACTTCAGGCTCGCGGCGTGGTCAAGGCCTACGGGCGGACACCCGCGCTGCGCGGCGTCACCCTCGATGTCGCCGAGGGGGAGATCGTCGCCATCACCGGCCCGAGCGGCTGCGGCAAGTCCACCCTGCTGCACTGCCTCGCCGGCATCCTGCGCCCGGACGCCGGCGAGGTGAGCTGGAACGGGCACCGGATCGACACCTGGTCCGAGGCGGCACGGTCCAGGCTGCGGCGCAGCGAGTTCGGCGTGCTCTTCCAGTTCGGCCAGCTCGTCGCCGAGCTGACCGCCGCCGAGAACGTCGCCCTTCCGCTGCTCCTCGCCGGCGTCCGGCGGCGCGAGGCGCGGACGGCCGCCCTGTCCTGGATGGACCGGCTCGGCGTGGCCGAGCTGGCCGACGTCCGGCCGGGCGAGATGTCCGGCGGGCAGCAGCAGCGCTGCGCCACGGCGCGGGCCCTGGTCACCGAGCCCCGGGTGCTCTTCGCCGACGAGCCCACCGGGGCGCTGGACACGCTCACCGGCGAGCAGGTGCTCACCCAGCTGGTCCGGCTCGCCCGCGAGCAGCGGACCACGGTCGTCCTGGTCACCCACGAGCCGCAGATCGCCGCGTACGCCGACCGCGAGGTCATCCTCCGCGACGGCACGGTCGACCACACCGGGCTCGGCCTCGACATCCCGCTGCCCGGCGGCCGCCGGTGAGACCGTCGACGCTGGTACGCCTCGCCCTGGCCGGCACCCGCACCGACACCGTCCGGGTGGCGCTGACCGCGCTCAGCGCCGCCCTCGCCACCCTCGCCGCCCTGGCCGCGCTCACCGTGCTGGCCATCCCCACCCCGCCCGCCACCGACGGCAACGGCAGCCGCTGGTCCCAGCAGTACGCCAACCAGCTGCTCGTCGAGCCAGGGTTGCGCGGCGGCACGGCGTTCGCCCTGCTGCTGCTCATGATTCCCGTGCTGGCGTTGGCCGGGCAGTGCGCCCGGCTCGGCGCCCCGGCGCGGGACCGCCGGCTGGCCGCGTTCCGGCTAGCCGGCGCCACCCCGGGCCAGGTGACCCGGATCGCCGTGCTGGAGACCGGCCTGGCGAGCCTGCTCGGCACGCTGGCCGGCGCGTCGGTCCACTTCGCCGGCCGCGAGCTGTTCGACCGGCCCGACGCCCGGGGCCGGCTCGTCCTCCCCACCGACGTGCTGCCCCCGGCGGGCGAGCTGGTGGCGGTGCTGGCGGGGCTGCCGGTCGTGGCGGCGCTGGCCACCGCGCTGATGCTGCGTCGGGTGAGCACGACCCCGTTCGGCGTGCTGCGTACGCGCCGCCGGGAGCGCGGCCCCCGACCCTGGGCGGGCGTCCTCATCGGCGCGGGGCTGGCCGCCTTCCTCGCCGTCGAACCGGTCACCAGCTGGTACGTCCGGCGCGGGGCCGACGGACCGTCGTGGCTGGTGCCGGCGCTGCTCGTCGGCGGCGGGCTGGCCGCGATGGTCGGGGTGGTCGTCGGCACCGGCTGGATCTCCTGGACGGCCGGGCGGGTGCTGCACCGCTACGCCCGGGGGCCGGCCGCGCTGCTCGCCGCCCGCCGGCTGATGGCCGACCCGTGGGCGGGCAGCCGCACCTTCGCCGCCCTGCTGGCGGCGGTGCTCCTCGGTGCGGGCGCGGCGGGGCTGCGGGAGCACTTCGTGGCGTCGGCCGAGCTCAGCCGGCGGACCGGGTCCGGAATGGTGGGCGGCGACTTCTACCTGCGGACCATGGACCTGGTGGACCTGGCGGTGGCGGTGGCGATGCTGGTCGCCGCCGGTGGGCTGGTCGTCGCGGTGGTGGAGGGGATCACCGCCCGGCGGCGCGCGTACGCGGCCCTGGTGGCGACCGGGGTGCCCCGGCCCACGCTCGGCCGGTCCATCGCCTGGCAGTCGCTGGCCCCGGCCGTGCCGGCGGTGGCCGTCGCGCTCGCCGTGGGCCTGCTGCTGGCCCGGGGGCTCTTCCGCGCGCCGACCACCACGAACTACGACGAGGTCTGCGACGCCTCCGAGCAGCTCTGCGCCGACCCCGCCACCCGCGGGCGGTATCTCCGGGTCGTGGAGACCACGGAGGTGACCGTGCCGCCCGACGTACCGCTGGAACAGCTGGCCCTGCTTGGGGCCGGCGCCCTGGCGGGGGTGCTGGTGACGGTCGGCGTCGGCCTGCTCTTCCTGCGCGCGGGCACGGCCGTGGAGGAGCTGCGGGCGACCTGATCCGGCGTAACGCGGATGCCGTCGGCGGCGCTGTAGGCGACGGAGGCCCGCAACCGGGCCGGGCCGGGCGCATCCACGCCCGGGGCTGTGCCAGGTGGCTGAGCAGCAGGAGACCATCAGATGCACCACCAGTCCGGCGGGTCACCGCCGGTTTTCGTCGATCGGACCGGGCGTCGGCGCCGGCTGACCGTCATCGCCGGCACCGCGATGGGCCTCGGTCTGCTCACGAGCCTCGGCCTGATCGCCGCCGGCCTGTTCATGGACACGTCGGTGCCGCTGCCCGGCTGGTCGGACGACCGTCGGGCGCCGCTCGAAGCCGGGATCGACGGCCGCGACGGGGCCGGTCGTCCGGCCCCGACCGGTGTGCGTCCGTCGACGGTGACCAGCACCTCGGCCCCGACACCGACGGCCACCCGGTCCGCCGGATCCAGGTACGGCTCCGTCCCGGCCACCACCGGTCCCGCCCGGCCCGACCAGTCCGACCGACCGGGACAGGGCGACGAGCGGCGCGGTGCGAAGCCCAGCAGGTCCCCGGGAAAGCCGAGCTAGCGGGTGGCCCGTCACGTCGCGCGGCGTGACCCGCGCGCGCACTGGGTCCTGCTGCTGCTCGGGCTGGTGCTGTTGCTCGCCGCGCTCACCGTCAACGGCGTGGTGACCGGGCTGGCCGGCGGCTCCGGCAGGGCGGGGGCTCCGCCACCCGGCGCGGCCGTGGCCGTGCCCAGGGACGTCGTCGCGGGCGGGCCGGTGCTGCGGCTGGACCGGGACCGGCCGGTCAGCCGCTCCATGCCCGACCGGACGATCGCGCTGACCTTCGACGACGGGCCGGACCCACGATGGACGCCGCAGGTGCTCGACGCGCTGCGCCGGCACGACGCGCGCGCCACCTTCTTCGTGGTCGGCGCCCGCGTCAACGAGCACCCCGAACTGGTCCGGCGGATCCTCGCCGAGGGCCACGAGATCGGCTCCCACAGCTTCACCCACACCGACCTCGCCGCCGCGCAGGGCTGGCGGCGGGACCTGGAACTCTCGCTGACCCGCAAGGCGGTCGCCGCGGCGACGGGCCGCGAGGTCACCCTGCTGCGGCCGCCGTTCTCCTCCCACCCGTCCGCGCTGACCGGTCCGGAGTACGCGGCGCTGCGCGCCGCCGCCGGCAGCGGACACGTCGCGGTGCTCGCCGACCGGGACACCAGGGACTGGCAGCGGCCGGGCGTGCCGGCCATCGTCAAGGCCGCCAGCCCCGAGCGGGGTCGCGGCGCCGTGGTGCTGATGCACGACGGCGGAGGCGACCGGGCCCAGACGGTCGCCGCCCTGGACCGGCTGCTGCCCGGGCTGGTCCGGCAGGGATACCGGTTCACCACCGTCTCCGAGGGCATCGACGCGCCGGCCTCGATGGTGCCGGCGAGCGGCGGGAGCCGGCTCAGCGGCCACGCCCTGCGGTGGACCCAGGCCGGCGCCGGCTGGCTCGCCGGGGCGATGGACCTGCTGCTCGCGGTCGCGCTGGTGCTGGGCGTGGCCCGGCTGCTCGTGCAGGTGTGCTGCGCGCAGTCGCACGTGCGGCGGGTCCGCAGGGCGCGGCGGACGCCGCCGCGGATCACCGCCCCGGTGTCGGTGATCGTGCCGGCCTACAACGAGGCCGCGAACATCGCCGCGACGGTCCGGTCGCTGATGGCCAGCGACTACCCGGCGCTGGAGGTGATCGTGGTCGACGACGGGTCCAGCGACGACACCGCCGGGATCGTCGAGCGGCTCGGCCTGCGCGGGGTGCGGGTCATCCGGCAGGCCAACGCCGGCAAGCCGGCGGCGCTGAACACCGGGATCCGCGCCGCCCGCGCCAACCTGCTGGTGCTGGTCGACGGGGACACGGTCTTCCAACCGGACACCGTGCACCGGCTGGTGCAGGGCTTCGCCGACCCGACGGTGGGTGCGATCTCCGGCAACACCAAGGTCGCCAACCGGCGTCGGCTGCTCGGCCGCTGGCAGCACCTGGAGTACGTGATCGGCTTCAACCTCGACCGCCGGATGTACGACGTGCTGGAGTGCATGCCGACCATCCCCGGCGCGATCGGCGCGTTCCGCCGCGAGGTGCTGCTCGCCGTCGGCGGGGTCCCCGCGGACACCCTCGCCGAGGACACCGACCTCACGATGAAGGTGCTGCGGGCCGGCTGGCGGGTGGTCTACGAGGAGGCGGCGATCGCCTGGACCGAGGCGCCCTCGTCGCTGCGGCAACTCTGGCGGCAGCGCTACCGCTGGTGCTACGGCACCATGCAGGCGATGTGGAAGCACCGCCACGCGCTGCGCGAGTCGGGCGCCGGCGGCAAGCTCGGCCGGCGCGGGCTGCCGTACCTGACGGTGTTCCAGATCGTGCTGCCGCTGACCGCCCCCGCGGTGGACGTCTACGCCGTCTACGGCCTGCTCTTCCTGCCCTGGTCGACGCTGGTGCTGGCCTGGGCGGGGCTGCTGCTCCTCCAGGCGTTCACCGCCGCGTACGCGCTGCGGCTGGACCGTGAGCGGCTCGGTCCACTGTGGAGCATGCCGTTCCAGCAACTGCTCTACCGGCAGGTGATGTACCTGGTGGTGGTGCAGTCGGTGGTCACCGCGCTGGTGGGCAACCGGCTGCGCTGGCAGCGGATGGTGCGTACCGGCGAGGCGGCCGCGCTGGTCGGGGCACAGGGACGGGCGCACTTCTGACGCCCGGCGACGTCAGCCGGCGGTGAACAGGCCGGCGGAGAGCGCGAGCAGCGTCCCGGCGGCGGCGGAACAGCAGCACACCAGCAGGAACGCGACCACCGCGAGGATCGCCCAGACGCGCCGGTCGCGCGCCGCCGCCCGCCACCCCGCCGCCGGTACGTCCTCGGCCGGCCCGTCGTCGTCCACCCCACCGGCCCCGGTCACTCCGGCAGTCTAGGTGCCGTCCCCGCCGTCCCGACCGCAGCGACGCGGGACCGTCGGCGTCCCCCCCCCGATCGGGCAGGATTGGGTGATGGAGCTGGTCTCGATCACCGACGTCCGCAGCGCCGCCGCCGACATCGCGGGCACCGTGCTGCGTACCCCGCTGCTGCGTACCGGATGGGACGCGCAGCTGTGGCTCAAGCCGGAGAGCCTGCAACCGGTGGGGTCCTTCAAGCTGCGCGGCGCGACCCACGCGGTCGCCCGCCTGACGCCCGAGGAGCGGGCGCGCGGCGTGGTCACCCACTCGTCGGGCAACCACGGCTTGGCGCTGGCGTACGCGGCCCAGGCGGCGGGCGTGCCGTGCCGGATCGTGGTGCCCGAGGGCGCCCCGGCGGCGAAGGTGGACCGGATCCGGGCGCTGGGCGTCGAGGTGCTGCTGGTGCCGCCCCCGCGACGCGGCCCGGAGGCGGAGCGGATCGCCGCGACGACGGGGGCGGTGCTGGTGCCGCCCTTCGACGACCGGCGGATCGTCGCCGGGCAGGGCACGGTCGGGCTGGAGATCGTCGAGGACCTGCCCGACGTCGACGTGGTGCTGGTGCCCGTGGGCGGCGGCGGGCTCTCCTCCGGCGTCGCGACCGCGGTCATGGCGTTGCGGCCGGCGGCGACGGTGATCGGGGTCGAGCCGGAGCTCGCCGCCGACGCCCGGGACTCGCTGGCGGCCGGCTCGGTGGTGGTGTGGGGCGAGGAGCGCACCTACCGCACGATGGCCGACGGGCTGCGCCTGCCGCCGTCCGAGCTGACCCTCGCCCACCTGCGGGCCCGGCTCGACCGCATCGTCACGGTGACCGAGGAGGAGATCCGCGCCGCGATGGGCCGGCTGGTCCGCGACGCCCGCCTGGTCGTGGAGCCGAGCGGCGCGGTGGCCGTGGCCGCCCGGCTGTTCCGCGCCGCCGAGCTGCCGCCCGGTCGTACGGTCGCCGTGGTCACCGGCGGCAACGTCGACCCGGCGGTGCTGGCGGGCGTGCTGGGCTGAGGGCGGCGGGCAGGGCCCTCGTCGGGAGGGCCCTGCCCGCCGCCGCTCAGGCGCGGCCGAGGCGGTCGAGGATCCAGGCGTTGACGAACGCCTCCTCGCGCCAGGAGTCGTAACGGCCGCTCGGGCCGCCGTGGCCGGCGCCCATCTCGGTCTTCAGCAGGTAGTCGCCCTGCGGGGCGACCGCCCGCAGCCGGGCGATCCACTTCGCCGGCTCGTGGTAGAGCACCCGGGTGTCGTTGAGGCTGGTCACCGCGAGGATGGCCGGGTAGTCCACCGCCCGCACGTTCTCGTACGGCGTGTAGGACTTCATGTACGCGTAGACCTCCGGGTCGGCCAGCGGGTTGCCCCACTCCTCCCACTCGGTGACGGTCAGCGGCAGCGACGGGTCGAGGATCGAGGTGAGCGCGTCCACGAAGGGCACCTGCGCGACGATCCCGGCGAACGCGTCCGGGGCGATGTTGGCGACCGCGCCCATCAGCAGGCCGCCGGCCGAGGCGCCCCGGGCGACCAGCCGGTCGCTCGTCGTCCAGCCCGCCTTGACGAGGTGCCGGGCGCAGGCGACGAAGTCCGTGAAGGTGTTCTTCTTCGCCAGCAGCTTGCCCTGGTCGTACCAGCTGCGGCCCAGCTCGCCCCCGCCCCGGATGTGCGCCACGGCGAAGATGACGCCCCGGTCCAGCAGCGAGAGCCGGGCGATGGAGAACCACGGGTCCATGCTCGCCTCGTACGAGCCGTAGCCGTAGATCACGCAGGGGGCGGAGCCGTCCTTCGGCGTGCCGGCCCGGCAGACCAGCGAGATCGGCACCCGGGTCCCGTCGTCGGCGAGCGCCCAGTCGCGGTGCTGCTCGTAGTCGGCGGGGTCGTACGCCCGACCGTCCGGCCCGGGCTTCACCGGCTTCTGCCGGCGCAGCACCATCTGCCGGGTCACCAGGTCGTAGTCGTAGACCGAGTCGGGGGTGACCAGCGAGGCGTAGCGGAGCCGGATCTGCCCGGTGCGGTACTCCGGGTTGTCGTGCAGGCCGACGCTGTAGATCGGCTCCGGGAAGTCGATGTCGTACGCGTCGCCGCCGCCGACGGGCAGCACCCGCAGCCCGGTCAGCCCGTTGGTGCGCAGCGAGACGACCAGGTGGTCGGCGAAGGCGTCGACCGCCTCCAGCCGGGTCCCGGGCGAGTGCTCGATGAGCGGCACCCAGTCGCCGGGCGCGTCCGCCGAGGTGTACGCCAGCGCGAAGTCCTCCGCGCCGTCGTTGTGCAGGATGAGGAAGCGGTGCCCGTGGTGCTCGACCGTGTACTCCACGCCCTGCCGCCGGGGCGCCACGGACGCCGGCGCGCCGGTCGGGTTGCCGGCCGGGATCACCAGCACCTCGCTGGTGATCTTGCTGTGGACGTCGATGAGGACGAACCGCTCCGAGCGGCTCAGCTCCACGCCGACCCAGAACCGCTCGTCGTCCTCCTGGTAGACCACCACGTCCTCGCTGGACGGGGTGCCCAGCGTGTGCCGCCACACCCGGTTGGGGCGCCACGTCTCGTCGACCGTCACGTAGAACAGCACGGAGGCGTCGGTGGACCAGGCGGTGCCGTAGAACGTGTCGGGCACCTCGTCGGGCAGCAGCTCGCCGGTGGCGAGGTCCTTGACCCGCAGCGTGAACCGCTCGTCGCCGGAGAAGTCCGTGGAGTAGGCCAGCCACCGCCCGTCCGGGCTGACGTCGAACGCGCCGAGTGCGAAGAAGTCGTGGCCCTCGGCGAGCAGGTTGCCGTCGAGCAGCACCTCCTCGCCGTCGAGCGGCGCGCCGTCCGCGCTGACCGGCGGCTCGGTCTCGCCGTCGCGGACCGCCCGGCGGCACTGCACGCCGTACTGCTGGCCCTCGACCGTGCGGGTGTAGTACCAGTAGCCGCCCTTGCGGCCGGGCACCGACAGGTCGGTCTCCTGGGTGCGCCGGCGGATCTCCTCGAACAGGTCGGCGCGCAGCCCTTCGAGGTGCGCCGTCCGGGCCTCGGTGTAGGCGTTCTCGGCGGTCAGGTAGGCGATCGTCTCCGGGTCGTCCTTGCCGGTGAGCCAGGCGTACTCGTCGACGACGGTGTCGCCGTGGTGGGTGCGCTCGCTGGGCACCCGCTTCGCCGTGGGCACGGGGGTCTCGGTGGTCACGGCGCCACGTTACCGGCCGCGCGCCGCCCGCCGCGCGGCCTCGTCGGCGACCCGCCGCCACATCTTTCGAACATGTGTACGATGGCCGGCATGGCGGCTGCAGCGAGTTCCACCGACCGGCCCGGAGCCCTCGACATCACCCGGCGGTTGACCGAGATCTGCGGCCCGCCGTTCGCCCGCTTCGCCGGCCCCGCCGACGAGGTGGCCGGCCGCCCGGCCCGCTGGGTGGCCGTCCCGGGCGGTGCGCACGCCGCGGCCGAGGTGCTGCGGCTCGCCGCCCGACACGACCTGACGGTGGTGCCACGCGGCGCCGGCACGAAGATCGACTGGGGCGCCGCCCCCGACCGGGTCGACATCATGCTCGACACCGGCCGGCTCGCCGGGATCGGGCACGAGCCGGTCGGCGCGCCCACCACGGAGGTCGGGGCGGGCACCCCGCTGCGCGCGGTGCAGGCCACTCTGGACCGCACCGGGCAGCGCCTGGCGCTCGACGCCCCCTCGCCCGGCGCCACCCTCGGCGGTGTGCTCGCCGCCGGCGAGGCCGGGCCGCTGCGGCACCGCCACGGCAGCCCCTGCGACCAGCTCGTCCGGGTGCGCTACCTCGACGCCGACGGCGAGCTCGTGGAGGCCGGGGGCGGAGTCGCCGGGCTGGAACTGACCCGGCTGCTCTGCGGTTCGCAGGGGGCGCTCGGCGTGCTGGTCTCCGCGACCCTGCGGGTGCAGGCCGTCCCGGCCGGCCGGATCTGGGTGAGCCGGCCGGTGTGGACGCCGTTGGAGGTGCACGACCTGATCCGCACCGTGCTCGCCGCGCGCCTCGACCCGGCGGCGGTCGAGCTGGACCTGCCGGCCGGCGCGGGACCCCGGCCGCGCCAGGGCAGCCGGGCCGCCGCGATGGCCGCGCACCCGTCCATGGCGGGGCGCGTCCGCGGCGGCCCGGCCGGCGCCGGGCGGCTGGTGGTGCTGCTGGAGGGCGGCCCGGCCGACGTCGCCGAGCGCGCGGACCGGCTCGTCGCGCTCCTCGGCGACGGCGCGGTCGCCAGCCACGCCGCGCCCGAGTGGTGGCGGCGCTACCCGTTCGGCCCGGGCGACACGGCGCTGCGGATCGAGGTGCCCATCGCCGACCTGCACGCCGCGGTCTACGCGCTGCGGGACGCCGCCGGTGGTCCCGTCCCGGTGCGCGGCTCCGCCGGCCTCGGCGTGGTGCACGCGGCCCTGCCCGGCGCCATGTCCCCCGACCGGGTGGCGGCCATCCTGGCCGCCGTCCGCGGGGTGCTCCTCGCCCGGCAGGGCCGGTGCGTGGTGGTCTCCGCGCCGGCGGCCGTCCGGCGGGCCGTCGACCTGTGGGGCGAGCTGGCCGGGCTCGCCCGGTTGCGCGCGGCCAAGGAGCACCTCGACCCGCACCGCCGCCTCGCCCCGGGCCGCCTCCCCGGCGGCCTCTGACCCTCCGGGCAGCTCGCCGGCGCGCTTCGGCGACGCCGCACAGCAGCGGCGGCCTCTTGGGCGGTGCATGGGGCCGACCGGGCGAAGTCGTCCGGTCGGCACCGGCCGATTCGGAAGGTCGACCGGCCGCGCCGTGCCGGCCCTCTCCGCAGCCGGACGCTCGGGCCGTGTCGGCCCTGCCACCCGCGCTCAGGTGGCGTCGTTGCGCAGCACCAGGATGGCGATGTCGTCGCGGGGCGCCTCGGTCGAGAAGCCGATCGCCGTCGACCGGAGCCGGGCCGCGATCACGTCGGCCGAGTAACCGGCCAGCGGGGCGGCGGCGTCGCGCAGCCGGTCGGTGCCGAACAGCTCCCGGCCGCGCCGCCGCTCGGTGACCCCGTCGGTGTAGAAGACCAGCGCGTCGCCCGGATCGAGCGGCACCACCGCCGTCGGGGAGGCGATCGAGTCGAGCAGCCCGAGCGCGGTGCCGCCGGTGCCGACGAAACGCGCCCCGCCGCCGGCGGGCAGCAGCACCGGCCGGTCGTGACCGGCGAGGTGCAGGGAGACGTCGAGCTGGTTGCCGTCGCCGGGGCCGACCGCCGCCAGGGCCAGCGTGCAGTAGCGCCCACCGCCCCGCTCGAACAGCGTCTCGTTGACCCGGGCCAGCGCCTCCGGCAGCGGCTTGCCGTCGCCCACCAGCACCCGGATGACGTCGCGGACCAGGCCGGTGACCGTCGCCGCCTGCACCCCCTTGCCCGAGACGTCGCCGATCACCACCAGCCAGCGGCCGTCCGGCAGGGGCACCACGTCGTAGAAGTCGCCGCCGACGTCGACGTCGCCGCCGGTCGGGACGTACTCGGCGGCGAAGCCGATGCCCTCGACCACGGGCAGCACCGGCGGCAGCAGCGACTGCTGGAGCGTGTGCGCGACGCGCCGGCGCTCGGCGTGGATCCGGGCGTTCTCGATCGCCAGCGCCGACCGCCGGGCGACGTCCTCCAGCACGGCGACCTCGTCCGGGTCGTGCCGGTGCCGCTGGTGCCGACCGACGGCCAGCGTGCCCAGCCGCTGCCCCCGCGCGATCAGCGGGACGGCGAAGCCCTCCATCGGCGCGCCGAGCGGCATCTGGGTGCCGTTGCGGGACGCCTCGCGCAGCCGGGCCTGGACCGAGTCCGGGCCGGTCTCCTCGAGCACCTGGTGCAGCTGGGGCAGCACCGACTCGTCCGCGTGGCTGGCCGCCGCGAGGCGGAGCCGGCCCCACTCGTCGGTCGTGTGCACCGCGCACCACTGCCCGAGCCGGGGCACCACGAGCTGGGGGACGAGCGCCATGGTCAGCTCGACGTCCAGCGACTGCGCGAGCAACTCGCTGGCCTCGGCGAGGAAGGTCAGCCAGGCCTGCCGGCGGACGTCCGCCCGGCGCAGCCGGTCGTTCTCCAGGTGCAGCGAGAGCCGCTCGGCCATCAGCACGGCCAGCGGTCGCGCGTACGCCGACGGGGCCGCGTCCAGCTCCAGTTCGCCGGCGTACGGCCGGTGCACGGCCAGCGGCACGCGGAGCAGCTCGTTGCCGGGCCGGGGCTGGCGGCCGTAGCGGGCCAGCACCTGGGTGCCCTGTCCGTCCCCCCGGTCCAGCCGCACCACTCCGCCCGCCGCGCCGACCATCTCCGCCACGCGGGTGAGCAGGCTGGTCGCGAAGTCGGGCAGCGGATCCTCGGCGTACGGGTCGGGGGTGGTCTGCATCAGCTCGCTCATGGCCCCGGCGCTCGGTGCGGAGCTCTCCGGGGTCGTCGGCGCGCCACCCCCGGCGGTCGCCGCGCCGGGCATCCCCGCTCCCCGGTCGCCCGTGGCCGGGCCAGGCAGGTCCAGCCGGAACCACACCCCCTTGCCCGTGGGCAGGTAGGTGGTGCCCCAGCGGCTGGCGAAGTGGTCGACCAGCAACAGCCCCCGGCCGCGTTCGGAGACCTCGTCGATGTTGGTGGCGTCGTTGCGGACCCCGACGATCAGCTCCTCCACCGGGCCGGCAGCGAAGTCGGACACGGTGACGGTGATCCCGACCGGGTCGGCGACCACCTCGATGTCCAGCTCGGTGCGGGCGTGCTCCACCGCGTTGGTGGAGAGCTCGGTGGTGAGCAGCATGGCCTCGTTGGCCAGTTCGTCCAGGCGGGCCTCGGTGAGGACGGACCGCACGAGGGCCCGCGCCGCGGCGGGCGTACGCCGGTCTGCGGGGAGCCGGACGCGCCGGACGTGCTCGTCTCGGCCCCCGGTCGTCGCGGGCCCCGTCTCCGCTGACACCCCCGTATCCTCCACCGCCACCCGTGCGGGTGCCAAGCCACTCCCCACCCCCTACCCCCGTCGATCATGCAGTTGTGGTGCGTATCTCCTGCTGATTGACCCGTTTTGCGGGGCGCCACAACTGCATGATCAATCGCCCGGTGTGAGGTGGGGGCGGTGGGGTCCGGCGGGGTTCGGGGCGGGGTGGGGTGGGCGCGTGGGCTTGGCGTGGGGGAGGTCGAGGGCACAATGAGGGGATGGCCGGCGTCGGCAGGAGCCGGTGGCCCCGAGCTGAGCGAGGAATGATGACCACGAGACAGTCGGCGACCGCGGACCCGTCCGCGCCCGACCACGAGGCGCTCCTCGGCGAGCTGACCGAGGCACTGCGGCGGGTCGGCCGGGGCGACCTGAAGGTCCGGCTGCCCCGCCGGGCGGGCCGGGCCGGTGAGGTCGCGGACGCCTTCAACGAGGTCGTGTCGCTCCAGGAGCGGCAGTACCTCGACCTGCGGCGGATCAGCCGGATCGTCGGCCGGGACGGCCGGCTCACCGAGCGCCTGGACGACGAGGGCCTGGACGGCTCCTGGGCGGAGGGGCAGCGGGCGGTCAACTCGCTGATCGACGACCTGGGCCGGCCGACCACCGAGATCGCCCGGGTCATCGTCGCGGTGGCCGACGGCGACCTCTCCCAGCACATGGCCCTGGAGATCGACGGTCGGCCGCTGCGCGGCGAGTACCTGCGGATCGGCCGCACGGTCAACACGATGGTCGACCAGCTCTCGTCCTTCTCGAACGAGGTCACCCGGGTCGCCCGCGAGGTGGGCACCGAGGGCAAGCTGGGCGGCCAGGCCGACGTGCGCGGCGTCGCCGGCACCTGGAAGGACCTCACCGACTCCGTGAACACCATGGCGTCGAACCTGACCGGCCAGGTGCGGTCGATCTCCCAGGTGGCGACGGCGGTGGCCAAGGGCGACCTGTCGCAGAAGATCACGGTCGGCGCGCGCGGCGAGGTCGCCGAGCTGGCCGACACGATGAACTACCTCACCGACACCCTGCGGCTCTTCGCCGAGCAGGTCACCCGGGTGGCCCGCGAGGTGGGCACCGAGGGCAAGCTCGGCGGGCAGGCCGACGTGCCGAACGTGGCCGGCACCTGGAAGGACCTGACCGACAGCGTCAACTCGATGGCGTCCAACCTGACCGCCCAGGTGCGCAACATCGCCCAGGTCTCCACGGCGGTGGCCCGGGGTGACCTGTCGCAGAAGATCACCGTGGCGGCGCAGGGCGAGATCCTGGAACTCAAGGACACCGTCAACACGATGGTGGACCAGCTGTCGTCGTTCGCCGACGAGGTGACCCGGGTGGCCCGCGAGGTGGGCATCGAGGGCAAGCTCGGCGGCCAGGCCCAGGTGCGCGGCGTCTCCGGCACCTGGCGCGACCTGACCGAGAACGTCAACCAGCTCGCCGGCAACCTGACCAGCCAGGTGCGCAACATCTCCCAGGTCTCCACCGCCGTGGCGAAGGGCGACCTGTCGCAGAAGATCACGGTCGACGCCCAGGGCGAGATCCTGGAGCTGAAGAACACCGTCAACACGATGGTGGACCAGCTGTCGTCGTTCGCCGACGAGGTGACCCGCGTCGCGCGCGAGGTGGGCACGGAGGGCAAGCTGGGCGGTCAGGCCCAGGTCAAGGGCGTCTCGGGCACGTGGCGGGACCTGACCGACAACGTGAACTCGATGGCGTCGAACCTGACGTCGCAGGTGCGCAACATCGCCTCGGTCACCACGGCCGTGGCGAAGGGCGACCTGTCGCAGAAGATCACCGTGGATGCCCGGGGCGAGATCCTGGAGTTGAAGTCGACGGTGAACACGATGGTGGACCAGTTGTCGTCGTTCGCCGACGAGGTGACCCGCGTCGCGCGCGAGGTGGGCACGGAGGGCAAGCTCGGCGGCCAGGCCCAGGTGCGGGGCGTCGCCGGCACCTGGCGGGACCTGACCGACAACGTGAACTCGATGGCGTCGAACCTCACCGCGCAGGTCCGCAACATCGCCCAGGTCTCCACCGCCGTGGCGAAGGGCGACCTGTCGCAGAAGATCACCGTGGACGCCCGGGGCGAGATCCTGGAGCTGAAGTCGACGGTGAACACGATGGTGGACCAGTTGTCGTCGTTCGCCGACGAGGTGACCCGGGTGGCCCGCGAGGTGGGCACGGAGGGCAAGCTGGGCGGTCAGGCCCAGGTCAAGGGCGTTTCCGGTACGTGGCGGGACCTGACCGACAACGTGAACTCGATGGCGTCGAACCTGACGTCGCAGGTGCGCAACATCGCCTCGGTCACCACGGCCGTGGCGAAGGGCGACCTCTCCCAGAAGATCACGGTCGACGCCCAGGGCGAGATCCTGGAGCTCAAGTCCACCGTCAACACGATGGTGGACCAGCTGTCGTCGTTCGCCGACGAGGTGACCCGGGTGGCCCGCGAGGTGGGCACGGAGGGCAAGCTCGGCGGCCAGGCCCAGGTCAAGGGCGTCTCGGGCACGTGGCGGGACCTCACCGAGAACGTCAACCAGCTCGCCTCGACCCTCACCACCCAGCTGCGCGCCATCGCGCAGGTCTCCACCTCGGTGACCCGGGGCGACCTGACCCAGCGGATCGCGGTCAAGGCGCAGGGCGAGGTCGCCGAGCTGAAGGACAACATCAACCAGATGATCGTCACCCTCCGGGAGACGACCAAGAAGAACGCCGAGCAGGGCTGGCTCGACTCGAACCTGGCCCGGATCGGCGGCCTGCTCCAGGGACAGCGCGACCTGGGCGAGGTCTGCCGCATGATCATGATGGAGGTGACCCCGCTGGTCGACGCGCAGCTCGGCGCGTTCTTCCTGGCGGACACGTCCGAGGGCGTGATGCGGCTGCGGTTGACCGCCTCGTACGGCTACGTCGCCCGGGGGCACGAGGTCACCTTCGGCCCCGGCGAGGGGCTGGTCGGCCAGGCCGCCCTGTCCCGCCGCACGATCCGGATGGGCGGGGCGCCGGACGGCAAGCTGATGCTCCGCTCCGGGCTCGCCGAGACCCCGCCGGCCGACCTGGTCGTGCTGCCCGTGCTCTTCGAGGGCGAGCTGCTCGGGGTCATCGAGTTCGCCAGCGTGGCGGCCTTCTCCGAGCTGCACCTGTCGTTCCTGGAGCGGCTCGTGCTCACCACCGGCATCGCCGTCAACACCATCCAGGCCAACCGGCGTACGGAGGAACTGCTCGCGCAGTCCCAGCGGCTCGCCCACGAGTTGCAGGAGCAGTCGGCGGAGCTCCAGCGCACCAACGCCGAACTGGAGGACAAGGCGCAGCTGCTCTCGGAGCAGAAGGGCAACATCGAGACGAAGAACCGGGAGATCGAGTTGGCCCGGCTCGGCCTGGAGGAGAAGGCCCAGCAGCTCACGAGGGCGTCGGCGTACAAGTCGGAGTTCCTCGCCAACATGAGCCACGAGCTGCGTACGCCGTTGAACTCGCTGCTGCTGCTGGCCCGGCTGCTGGCCGAGAACTCGGAGCGGAACCTCACGCCGAAGCAGATCGAGTTCGCCCGGACGATCCACGGCGCCGGCTCCGACCTGCTGTCGCTGATCGACGACATCCTGGACCTGTCCAAGATCGAGGCGGGGCGGATGGACGTCGAGCCCACGCCGGTCCGGTTCGACGAGATCCGCGGCTACGTGGAGCAGGCGTTCGCGCCGCAGGCCGAGGAGAAGGGCCTGGACTTCCAGGTGCGGGTCGGCAGGGACCTGCCGGAGGCGCTGGTCACCGACGCCCAGCGACTCCAGCAGATCCTGCGCAACCTGCTCTCCAACGCGGTCAAGTTCACCGACAACGGGGCGGTGACGCTGCGGATCGGGCTGGCGCCCGACAACGCCGTCTTCGACGTGCCGGCCCTGACCAACGCGCGGCAGGTCATCGCGTTCACCGTGGTCGACACCGGCATCGGCATCTCCGACGACAAGCTGTCGCTGATCTTCGAGGCGTTCCAGCAGGCCGACGGCACCACCAGCCGTCGCTACGGCGGTACGGGGCTGGGGCTGTCGATCAGCCGGGACCTGGCCCGGCTGCTCGGCGGCAGCATCGTGGTGGCGTCGGTGCCCGGCCAGGGCTCGACGTTCACCCTCTTCGTGCCGGACGTGCTCGCCCCGGACGCGGTGGTCGCGCCGCTGCCGCCGTCACCGGCGCGGGCCGGACTGCCGTCCTCGCTGCTCATGCCGCCGCCGGAGCTGCCCGAGCCGGCCTCCACGCCGGCCACCCGGCGGCTGGAGGGTGCCACCGTGCTGATCGTCGACGACGACGTCCGGAACGTCTTCGCGCTGACCAGCGCGTTGGAACTGCACGGCCTGACCGTGTTGTACTCGGACAACGGGGCGGACGGCGTTCGCCTGCTGGCCGAGCATCCGGAGGTGGACATCGTCCTGATGGATGCGATGATGCCCGATCAGGACGGGTACGAGACGACCCGACAGATCAGGCGCAACCACCGGTTCGCCGACCTGCCGATCGTCTTCCTGACCGCGAAGGCCATGCCCGGCGACCGTGAGTCGGCGCTGGCGGCCGGAGGAAGTGACTACATCACCAAGCCCGTCGACCTGGACGAGTTGATCGAACTCATGTCGTCCTGGATCAGCGGCAGCCGAACCGAGGAGAGTTCGTGACCCAGATGGCGAAGGCGCTGCTGGTGGACGACCGCCGGGAGAACCTGATGGCACTGGAGGCGATCCTCCAGGGCCTGCCGGTCCAGTCCGTCGCCGTCGAGAGCGGCGAGGCGGCCCTGAAGCAGTTGCTGGTCGACGACTTCGCGGTGATCCTGCTGGACGCCCAGATGCCGGACATGGACGGCTTCGAGACGGCCAGCCACATCAAGCGGCGTGAGCGTACGCGGCACGTGCCGATCATCTTCCTCACCGCCGCCGACCGGGACGCCCAGCTCGCGCTGCGCGGTTACGCGGTCGGCGCGGTCGACTACCTGACCAAGCCGTTCGATCCGTGGGTGCTGCGGGCCAAGGTGTCGGTCTTCGTCGAGCTGTGGGTGAAGACCCGGCAGCTCGCGGCCCAGTCGGATCTGGTGCGGGAGCGGGACGCGCAGCTGCGGGTGCTGACGGACGCGGTCGACGAGGCCACCGCCATGCTGCGCCTGGACGATCCGGACTCCCTCGACCGCGCGGTGCAGCTCCTCGAACAGGCCCGCTGGGGCAACACCCCCTGACCCATCCTGCCCGCCCCGGCGCCCGGCCCCGCCCTCAGCCCTCGTCGATCATGAGGTTAGCGGTGCGAAATGGCCGGATTGTCCCGGCCAACCTCATGATCGACTCGCTGGGAACCGGGAACCGGGGGCCGGGGGCCGAGGGCCGGCGGGCGGGGGCCGGCGCGGCCGGGGGCCGGGGAGGCCGGGGGTGGGTGGGTCAGCCTGTGGTCTGGTCGTTGCGGATCATCAGGGCGCTGCGCAGGCCGGTGATGTCCAGGACGCGGAGCAGGAAGTCGCCGACGTTGGTCAGGATCAGCAGGCTCTGCGCGTGGCTGGCCTTGCGGCTGAGTACGACGAGGGTGCCGAGGCCCTGCGAGTCGCAGAAGGTGACCCCGCCGAGGTCTAGCACGATGCGCGGTGGTGGATCGGCGAGGACCTCGTTGACGACGGTCGACAGCTGGGCGGCCGTGAGCATGTCGATCTCACCGGCCAGGCGAAGCACAGCTTCGTCGCCCGTCCGGTGTAGCGTGATGGACAGTTCGGCGCGATCCACCGGGTCAGCCTAGCGCGATCCGGACCACCCGGCCTGTCGAGCGGTGACGACCGAGCCCGTCGAGCGCGCCGGCCCTGCTCCCGAGACCGGAAACGCCCTCCTCCCCAGCACCCCGGAGGGGTGGGAACGGCGCCACCCGGGAGGGGCGGTGGGAGGCCGGGCCGGGTGAGCCTGGTAACCCCGGTGCGGGGTGCCTGCCGATTCGCCGCCCGGCGCTGACACAATGGCGGCATCGTGACCGATATGTTTCCCGCCGGATCCGGCCGCTACCCGGCCGAAGCACCGGCCTCCGAGGCCCTGTTCGACCGCGCCAAGGCCATCGTGCCCGGCGGGGTGAACTCCCCCGTGCGCGCGTTCCGTGCCGTCGGCGGCACGCCGCGCTTCATGGTCCGGGGGGAGGGGCCCTGGCTCTACGACGCCGACGACCGGCGCTACGTCGACCTGGTCTCCTCCTGGGGCCCGCTGATCCTCGGCCACGCGCACCCGGAGGTCGTGGACGCGATCAGGTCGGCCGCGACCCGGGGCACCAGCTTCGGCACCCCCACTCCGGGCGAGGTCGAGCTGGCCGCCGAGATCGTCGACCGCACCCCGGTCGAGCAGGTCCGGCTGGTCAACTCCGGCACCGAGGCCACCATGTCGGCGATCCGGCTGGCCCGCGGCTTCACCGGCCGCCCCCGGATCGTGAAGTTCTCCGGCTGCTACCACGGGCACTCCGACGGCCTGCTGGCCGCCGCCGGCTCGGGGGTGGCGACCCTCGGCCTGCCCGATTCGCCGGGGGTGACCGGCGCGGCGGCGGGTGACACGATCGTGCTGCCGTACAACGACCTTGCCGCGGTGGAGCAGGCGTTCGCCGCCGAGGGCCAGGACATCGCCGCGATCATCACCGAGGCCGCCGCCGGCAACATGGGCGTGGTCGCCCCGCGCGACGGCTTCAACCAGCAGCTTGCCCGGATCGCGCACGCGCACGGCGCGCTGCTCATCGTCGACGAGGTGATGACCGGGTTCCGGGTCTCCCGCGCCGGGTGGCACGGCCTCGACCCCTCCGAAGCCGACCTGTGGACGTACGGCAAGGTCATGGGGGGTGGGCTGCCGGCCGCGGCGTTCGGCGGGCGCGCGGAGATCATGGAACGACTGGCCCCCGCCGGCCCGGTCTACCAGGCCGGCACCCTCTCCGGTAACCCGCTGGCCTGCGCCGCCGGCCTGGCCACGCTGCGGCTGGCCGACGACGCGCTCTACCGCAGGCTCGACGACACGGCCGCCGTCGTGGGCAGGCTCGCCGCCGACGCGCTCGCCGCCGCCGGGGTCCCGCACCGGCTGTCGTACGCGGGAAACATGTTCTCGATCTTCTTCACCGACGCCGACGTGGTCGACTACGACAGCGCGCGCACCCAGCAGGTGCCGGCGTTCAAGGCGTTCTTCCACGCGATGCTCGCCGGCGGCGTCTACCTGCCGCCGAGCGCCTTCGAGGCGTGGTTCGTGTCTGCGGCGCTGGACGACGCCGCTCTGGAGCAGATCGCCGCCGCGCTGCCGGTGGCGGCCAACGCTGCGGCGGCGGCGGGTCACGGGGGGTAGCGGTGAGCGCGAGGAGTGAGCCGGGTCTGCGAGCCCCGCAGTCGCGAACGAAGGGGGCGTAGCGGTGAGCAAGACGGTGGTCCACGTGCTGCGGCACGGCGAGGTGTACAACCCGGAGGGCATCCTCTACGGCCGGCTGCCGGGCTTCCGGCTCTCCGAGCTCGGCGTGCAGATGGCCAAGGCCGCCGCGCAGGGGCTGGCCGAGCGGGAGGTCGTGCACGTGGTGGCCAGCCCGCTGGAACGTGCCCAGCAGACGGCTGAGCCGATCGCCGCGCAGTTCGGGCTGCCGGTCGGCGTGGACGAGCGGCTCATCGAGAGCGCCAACTGGTTCGAGGGCAAGAAGGTCTCTCCCGGCGACGGCTCGTTCCGTGACCCCCGCAACTGGTGGGTGCTGCGGGACCCGGTCACCCCGTCCTGGGGCGAGGCCTACCGTGCGATCGCGGAGCGGATGTTCGCCGCCGTGCACGCCGCCCGGGTGGCCGCCGAGGGGCGCGAGGCCGTGCTGGTCTCGCACCAGCTGCCGATCTGGACGCTGCGCCGGTACGTCGAGCGCAAGCGGCTCTGGCACGACCCGCGCAAGCGCCAGTGCGGGCTGGCCAGCCTCACCTCCTTCCACTTCGACGGCGCCAAGGTGGTCGGCATCGGCTACTCCGAGCCGGCCGCCCACCTGATCGCGATGTCACCGACAGCCAGGACGGCCAAGGGGGCCTGATGAACGCCCGGAGGTGGACCGCGGGTCTGCTCGCCGCCGTCGCGACGGTGGCGCTGGCCGGCTGCTCGTCGCGGGACGGGGAGAAGGCGTGCGACAACTCCGACGGCATCATCGAGTGCGCCCCCGACCAGCGTTCGGCCGCTCCGAAGCTCGCCGGTGAGCTGCTCACCGGCGGCAGCCACGACGTGGCGAAGGACCGCGGCCAGGTCGTGGTGGTCAACTTCTGGGGCTCGTGGTGCGCGCCGTGCCGGGCCGAGGCGGACGACCTGGAGAACACGTACCAGGCCACGAAGGCATCCGGGGTGACCTTCCTGGGCATCAACATCCAGGACCAGCGGGACAAGGCGCTCGCCTTCGAGGAGAGCTTCAAGGTCACCTACCCGAGTCTCTTCGACCCGCCGAGCCGGCTGGCGCTCGCCCTGGACATCCCGCCGAACACGATCCCGGCCACCGTTGTGCTGGACCGGGACGGCCGGATCGCCGCGGTGATCCGGGCGGCGGTGAAGCAGGAGGGCCTCCAGCCCATCGTCGAGCGGATCGCGGCCGAGCGGCCGGCTCCCAACGGTTCCCGCTGATGGGCGAGACGTTCCGGGAACTGGCCCAGTCGGGTCCGCTGCTGCTCGCCATCGGCGCGGCGGCGCTCGCGGGACTCGTCAGCTTCCTCTCGCCGTGCGTGCTCCCGCTGGTGCCGGGCTACCTGTCGTACGTCACCGGCCTCGCCGGCGCGGACCTCGAGACCCGCCGGCCGAGCGTGAGGAACGACAGCGCCGACGGCGCCGGTGGCGGGGTGGCGGTGCGGGAGCGCACCGAGGCGGCGAGGGCCGCGGTCAAGGGCCGGGTGCTCGCCGGCACGCTGCTGTTCATCGCCGGCTTCACCGTCGTCTTCACCGCCACCGCGATCCTCTTCGCCGGCGTCGGCAGGGTCTTCTTCGAGTACGAGCGGACGCTGGAGATCGTCATCGGCGCGCTGATCGTGGTGCTCGGGCTGAGCTACGCGGGGCTGCTCCCCGGGTTGCAGCGGGAGTTCCGGATCCAGCGGCTGCCCGCCGCCGGGCTGCTCGGCGCGCCGGTCTTCGGCGCGGTCTTCGCGCTCAGCTGGGTGCCCTGCGTCGGCCCGACCCTCGGCGCGGTGATCGGCATGGCCGCCGTCGGCGGGCAGACCGACCGGGCCGTGGTGCTCGCCGTGGCGTACTGCCTCGGGCTGGGGCTGCCGTTCGTCGTCTTCGGGCTGGGCTTCGAGCGCCTGCTCGGGGTGTTCCGCGCCGTCCGGCGCAACAGCCGCTGGGTCACCCGGCTGGGCGGCGCGCTGCTGATCCTGATCGGCCTCGCGCTGGTCACCGGCGGCTGGACGAACTTCGTGATCTGGTTGCAGACCACCGTCGGGGTGGGCGAGGTGAGCATCTGATGACCGCCGTCGACGAGCGGCCGGCACCGCCGGCCGAGGCTCCCCGGCGCCGGCCCAACCGCCTGCTGGCCCTGCTGCGCAACTCGTGGCGGCAGCTCACCAGCATGCGTACGGCCCTGGTGCTGCTCTTCCTGCTCGCGGTGGCCGCCATCCCCGGCTCGGTGCTGCCGCAGCGCGGGGTCAACCCGGAGGACGTGCGGGACTACTTCACCGCGCACCCCGAGCTGGCCCCGGTGCTGGACCGGATCGGCGCCTTCGAGGCGTTCGGCTCGGTCTGGTTCTCCGCGATCTACCTGCTGCTCTTCACCTCGCTGATCGGCTGCATCACGCCCCGGCTGCGCGACCACGCGCGGGCGCTGCGGTCGAAGCCCCCGGCCGCGCCGAAGCGGCTGGACCGGCTGCCGCAGCACGCCGTGCTGCCCGCCCCGGAGGGTGGCGCGGCGGCGGTCGCGGCGGCGCTGCGCCGGCGGCGCTGGCGGGTGGTGGTGCGCGGCGACGAGGTCTCCGCCGAGAAGGGCTACCTAAAGGAGACCGGCAACCTGCTCTTCCACAGCTCGTTGGTGGTCGTCCTGGTCGGCGTCGCGCTCGGCTCCTGGTACGGCTGGAGCGGCAACAAGCTGCTGGTGGCCGGCGAGGACAACGCGTTCTGCAACACCCGCCAGCAGTACGCCGAGAGCAAGCTCGGCCCCCGCGTCGACAGCGCCGACCTGCCGGGCTTCTGCATCCGGCTCGACGACTTCGAGGCCCGGTTCCTGGAGTCCGGCCAGCCGGAGTTCTTCGACGCCAGGGTGACCGTCGACGAGGCCGACGGCGAGCGGCGGCAGGCCAACTTCTCGGTCAACGCCCCGCTGCGCCTCGACGGCGCGAACGTCTACCTGCTCGGCCACGGCTACGCCCCGGTGATCCGCTACACCGACCGGTTCGGCAAGAGTCAGACCAGCAACTTTCCGTTCCTGACCACCGGCGACGTCGGGCTGACCAGCGAGGGCCTGGCGGCCTTCCCGGACATCAACGTCGACCCCGCGACGGGTGAGCGGGACCCGAACCTCCAGATGGCCTTCTCCGGCCTCTACCTGCCGACCGCGCCGGCCGCCGCGCCGTTCGCCCGCTCCGAGTACCCCACCGAGCGGAACCCCGCGCTGAACCTCGTCGCGTACCGGGGCAACCTCGGCATGGACGCCGGCATCCCCGGCTCGGTCTACGAGCTGGACCAGCGGCAGGTGCGCGCCGGCAAGGTCAAGGAGGTCGGCACGAAGCTGCTCCGCAAGGGCGAGACCTGGAAGCTGGACGACGGCACCACCGTCGAGTTCCTGGGCACCGAGCCGTACATCACCCTGTCGGTCCGCTACGACCCCGGCTCGACGCTGCTGCTGGTCAGCGCCGCCGTCCTGCTGGTCGGGCTGATGGGCTCGCTGTTCGGGCGGCGTCGCCGGGTCTTCTTCCGGGTGCTGCCGGCCGGTGCCGCCGACCCCACGAGTGGATCTCCGACGAGCGGTAGTAGTTTGGTCGAGGCCGGTGGCCTGCCGCGCACCGACCATCCCGGGTTCGCCGACGAGTTCGCGCAGCTCGTGGCCGCGATCGGCGGCGACGGGCGGTCGGACGAGGAGGCCGGCGTCGACCGCGAGGGCGGCGACCGGGCCGGAGCGCGAGAAGGAGCCGAGTGATGTCCGCACTCTCCGACCAGCTGGTGTCGTTCGCGATCCTGGTGTACCTGGTCGCGATGATCAGCCACGCCGTCGAGTACGCGCTCGGCAACGCCCGCGCCCGGGTGCCCGCAGCGGCGGCCCGGGAGCTGGTCGGCGCAGGCGTCGGCGCGGCGGGGGGCGGCACCCCGGTCGTACCCGTCGAGACCGGGCCGTCGGCGGCGGAGCGTACGGCCGGGCGTGCTCGGCTGGCGGGCCTGGTCGCCGTCGCGGCCACCGCGCTCGGGGCGCTGCTGCACCTCGGGGCGCTGGTCACGCGCGGTCTCGCCGCCGACCGGATGCCCTGGGGCAACATGTACGAGTTCGTGCTCACGGGCTCCTGGATCGGTGCCGCCGCCTGGCTGGTGGTGCTCTGGAAGCGGCCGCAGCTGCGCCGCCTCGGGCTGTTCCTGTCGCTGGTGATGGTGCTGCTGGTGGCGACCGCCGAGCTGGTGCTCTACACCCCGATCGTGCCGCTGGTGCCGGCGCTCAACTCGTACTGGTTCGTCATCCACGTCTCGACCATCGTCTTCGCCTCCGGCATCTTCCTGCTGGGCGCGGTGCCGGCGGTGGCGTTCCTGATGCGCGCCGGCTACGAGCAGGGCCGGCGGAGCTTCCCGTACACGCTGGCGAAGCGGCTGCCGGCGGCGGCGGCGCTGGAGCGGCTGACCTTCGTGCTGCACGCCTTCGCGTTCCCGGTCTTCACCTTCGCGGTGATCGCCGGGGCGATCTGGGCCGAGGCGGCCTGGGGGCGGCCGTGGGGCTGGGACCCGAAGGAGACCTGGTCGTTCATCTCCTGGGTGATCTACGCGGGCTACCTGCACGCCAGGGCCACCCCGAGCGTGAAGCGGAACGTGGCGACCTGGCTCGCCGTCGTCGGCTTCCTCACCATGCTGATGAACCTGTTCGGCGTGAACATCTTCTTCGAGGGCCTGCACTCCTACGGCGGCCTCGACTGATTCCCCGCCGCCGCGCCTGACGGAACGGGACGGGGCCGCGTCAGCCGCCGAACCAGCCGGGCACGTCGAGGCGGAACGGGTTGGCCGGGGTGACCGCCCGCAGGTCGTCCTCCAGGGCGGCGACCCGGTCGGGGCCGAGGGTGTCGCTCCACCGCTGCCGGAGCTGGTCGAAGACGGCCGCCGAGCGGCGCAGGCCGTCCACGCCGCGCGGGGTCGTCCGGACCAGCTTGCGCCGGGCGTCGCGCGGGTCGTCGGCGCGCTCCAGGTAGCCGAGGGCGACCAGCCGGTCCACCGTCTTGCCGGCCGCCTGCTTGGAGACGCCGAGTCGCTGGCCCAGCTCGGTGGCGGTGGTGCCCTCGCCGCCGACGGCCTGGAGGACGAAGCCGTGCAGCGGCCGCAGCTCCGGGTGCCCCTGCCGGGCCAGCTCCGCGTGCAGGTCGTCGATGAGCGTACGGAAGCCGGCCAGCAGCAGCAGGGGCAGCAGGAAGCCGGGCCGGTCGGGTTCAGCCGTTGCCACGTTCGACAACCTGGTTTACGATTTCGACAACCACGTTGACGATCCTACGTCACGTGCGGCGCGTCGCCGATCGGGCCGCGCCGACCGACGCCGAGAGCAGGTTTCCCGTGCCCCCGTTCACCGCGCACACCGTCGACACCGCCCCCGCCGCCGCGCGGCCGACCATCGAGGGGGTACGCCGCAGGCTCGGGCACCTGCCCGCCGCGGTCGGCCTGATGGCCGGGTCCCCGGAACTGCTCACCGGATTCCTCACCGTCAACGGCATCTTCGAGAAGTGCGCCCTCGACCCGGTCGAGCGGGAGGTCGTCGTCATGACGGTCGCCACCCGCAACGAGTGCCACCTCTGCGTCGCCATGCACACCGCCACCCTGACCCGGCACGGCGCCATGCCCGACCTGATCGACGCGCTGCGCGCCGGCACGCCCCTGCCCGACGACCGGCTGGAGGCGCTGCGGCGCTTCACCCTCGCCGTGCTCGACCACCGGGGCGCGGTGCCCGAGGACGGGACCGCCGCCTTCCTGGCGGCCGGCTACCAGCCCCGGCACGCCCTGGACGTCGTGCTCGGCGTCGGCACGTACACCATCTCCACCTTCGCCAACCGGCTCACCGGCGCCCCGCTCGACCCGCCCGTGGCCGCGTACGCCTGGGAGCCGGCCGGCTGACGGCCGGCGGTCAGCGTTCCGCGGCGACCCGGTCGAGCCACTCGCCCACGAGTGCGTCGAACAGGCCGGGCTGCTCGATCTGGAGGTTGTGGCCGGCGACGTCGAGCACCGCGAACGTGGCCCGCGGGTAGTGCGGCAGCAGCGCGAACTGGTCGAGGTAGCCGGTGGCGTGGTCCTGCCGCCCGGTGAGGATCAGCGTCGGCCGGTCGAACGGCGCGCCGCCCTCGGGATCCTCGCCGAGGGTCCACCGCTGCCGGATCCGCGCCATCGCCGCAGTGTCCGCGAGATCGAGGCCGGTCAGGATCTCGTCGCGGAACCGGCGCAGGGTCTCCGGGGTCTGCACGACGGAGATGTCGGCGAACGCGGCGGCGGTCCGGGCATCGGTCGAGGCGAGCAGGTCGGGGTCGGGACGCAGCACCTGCCGCTGCGGCACCGTGCGCTCCGCGTTCTCCACGGCGGTGCCGACGGGACAGACCAGCGCCAGGCCCAGCACCTGCCCGGGGCGGGACCGGGCCAGAGCGCGGGCGAGGTAGCCGCCGTAGGACTCGCCGACGAGCAGGAACGGCTCGTCGGCGAGCAGGTCGTCGACGAGGTCCTGGACGGTGTCGAGCACGTCGTCGGAGCTGGCGATCTCCGGCGGACACGGCGACCCACCCATACCGGGCAGGTCCGGGTAGAGCCGCCGGTAGCCGGCGCGGCCGGCGAACACCGGTTCGAGGCAGCCGAGCATCAGCCGATGGTCGGGCGTCCAGCCGTGCAGCGCCAGCACCGGGGTCCCGGCACCCCGCTCGACGACGTTCAACGCTGCGGACGTGCGACGCGGCATCCGACTTCCCTTCACGCTCCTGCCACCGACCTGACATGCTGCCGCACGGCACCGACGAACCCGGTTCGTGGGGCGGTGGAGTGGGGGAACGCACACGGGGCGGTCGACATCACCGGACCCGGCTGGGGCGGCCGAGGAGCCGGTGCGGGAGACTGGCAGGCATGGCGGCTCGTGGCTTCCCGTACACCGATCTCAAGGACTTCCTCGCGGCGCTGGAGCGCGCGGGCGAACTGCGGCGGGTGAGCGCCCCGGTCGACCCCACTCTGGAGATCAGCGAGATCGTCACCCGGACGGTCCGCGCGGGCGGCCCGGCGCTGCTCTTCGAGCGGCCGACCCGGGGCGAGATGCCGGTGGCGATCAACCTCTTCGGCACCGAGAAGCGGATGGCCATGGCGCTCGGCGTCGAGTCGCTGGACGAGGTAGGCGAGCGGATCGGCAACATGCTCAAGCCGGAGCTGCCGATGGGCCTCTCCGGGATGATGGACGGCCTCGGCAAGGTCATGCAGCTCAAGTCGATGCCGCCGAAGAAGGTCAGGACCGCCCCCTGCCAGCAGGTGGTCTACCGCGGCGACGACGTCGACCTGGACCGGCTGCCGGGCCTGCAGGTCTGGCCGGGCGACGGCGGGATCTTCCACAACTTCGGGCTGACCCACACGAAGCACCCGGAGACCGGCAAGCGAAACCTGGGGCTCTACCGCTTGCAGCAGCACTCGCGGAACAGCATCGGCATGCACTGGCAGATCCACAAGAACTCCACGGCGCACCACGCCGTCGCCGAGCGGCTCGGGCAGCGGCTGCCGGTGGCGATCGCCATCGGCACCGACCCCGCGGTCGCCTACGCGGCCAGCGCGCCGCTCCCCGCCGACATCGACGAGTACCTGTTCGCCGGGTACCTGCGCGGCGAGCGCGTCGAGATGGTGGACTGCCTGACGGTCCCGTTGCAGGTGCCGGCGCACGCGCAGATCGTCCTGGAGGGCTACATCGAGCCGGGTGAGCGGCTCCCGGAGGGCCCGTTCGGCGACCACACCGGCTTCTACACGCCGGTGGAGCCCTTCCCGGTGATGCACATCGAGTGCATGACCATGCAGCGCGACCCGGTCTACCACTCGATCGTCACGTCGCAGCCGCCGCAGGAGGACCACGGCCTCGGCAAGGCCACCGAGCGGATCTTCGCGCCGCTGCTGCGCTTCCTGATCCCGGACATCGTCGACTACGACCTGCCCGCCGCCGGGGTCTTCCACAACTGCGCGATCGTGTCGATCCGCAAGCGCTACCCGAAGCACGCGCAGAAGGTGATGAACGCGATCTGGGGCGCGCACATGATGTCGCTGACCAAGCTGATCGTGATCGTCGACGAGGACTGCGACGTGCACGACTACAACGAGGTCGCCTTCCGCGCCTTCGGCAACGTCGACTACGCCCGCGACCTGCTGCTCACCGAGGGGCCGGTCGACCACCTGGACCACGCCTCCTACCAGCAGTTCTGGGGCGGCAAGGCGGGCGTCGACGCGACCCGCAAGCTGCCCGAGGAGGGCTACACCCGGGGCTGGCCGGAGGAGATGAGGATGGCGCCCGAGGTCGTCTCGCTGGTCGACAAGCGCTGGAAGGAGTACGGCATCTGATGGCCACCGCCGTCGAACCGGTGGAGCGACCGGGCCGGGTCAAGTCCTTCCTCAAGCTGGTGGCGATCGAGCACTCCGTGTTCGCGTTGCCGTTCGCGTACCTGTCGGCGCTCACCGCCATGCAGGTCGCCGGGGGGCGGGTCCGGTGGCTGGACCTGCTGCTGATCACCGTGGCGATGGTCGGCGCGCGGACGTTCGCGATGGCCGCCAACCGGATCCTGGACCGCCGGATCGACGCGCGGAACCCGCGTACCGCCTCCCGGGAACTGGTCACCGGGGCGGTCAGCGTGCGGACGGCCTGGACCGGCGCGGCCGTCGCGCTCGTGGTCTTCCTCGCCGCCGCCGCCCTGCTCAACCCGCTCTGCCTGGTGCTCGCGCCGCTCGCCGTGGTGCCGCTGGTCGTCTACCCGTACGGCAAGCGGTTCACCAACTGGCCGCACGCCATCCTGGCCGTCGCCCAGGCCGTCGGGCCGGTCGGCGCCTGGCTGGGCGTCACCGGCACCCTGGACGGCTCCTGGCCGGCCTGGCTGCTCGGCGTGGCCGTCGGCCTCTGGATCGGCGGGTTCGACCTGATCTACGCCTGCCAGGACGCCGAGGTGGACCGACGCATCGGCGTGCACAGCGTGCCGGCCCGCTACGGGCTGCGGTTCGCGCTGCACGCCTCGACCGTGGCGCACGTGGCGACGTTCGCGCTGTTCGTCTGGTTCGGGGCGCTGATCGGCTTCGGTTGGCTCTGGTGGATCGGGTTGGCGCTGACGGCGCTCGCCTTCGGCTACCAGCACCTGGTGGTCAGCCCGACCGACCTGAGCAAGGTCAACCGGGCCTTCTTCACGGCCAACGGCTTCGTCGGCATCGCGCTGTTCGTCTTCGCCCTGCTCGACCTGGTGATCCGCCTCGGCCTGCGCGCCTGACCGGGGCCGTCGTCGCCTGCGTCCGGGCCCGGCCGTGCCGACAGGTCCAGCCCTCACGACGCCGTGCCCGGTGCTCAGGAAGGGGCCCTTCCGCCACCGGCGGCGTTGACGAGACGGCCCTCCCCGCCGCCGTAGCGGGTGCTCTCCAAGGTCCAGTCGACGGTGGCCCGGACGGCGTTCGCCACCCCGTCGAGGTGGTCGGCGACCGCCCGGTCCAGCGCCGGGCCGAACGACGGCACCGCCGCGCGCAGCTCGACGAAGCGCCGCATCGACGCCCGCCAGCGCTCGACCGTCAGGACGATCGCGGTCTCCACCGGTACCCGCTGCTCGGCCGCCGTCGCGAGGACCAGGTTGTGCCCGCCGGAGGTGGCCGCGTCGCGCTCCAGCGAGGCGAGGTCGTTGTACCAGGAGAGCAGGTCGTTGCCGGTGTCGGCGATCTCACGCAGCAGCGGGTGGTGGTGGACCGGGTCGGGCAGCGGGCGGCCGGTGACGAACTCCACCAGCGGATACGACACGTAGGCGGCGGAGGTGGCGCGCCGCAGCGCGACGTAGTCAGCGACGCCGGGGCGGCGGCCGGCCGCCTTGTTCGCCGCCTCCCGCCACGTGCCGTCGAGGTGGTCGGCGACGGCCCGGGCGAAGCGCGTCCGCCAGCGGGCCGGCATCCGCCGGCGCGGCTCCCGCCACCCGTGCACCAGCAGCCGCCGCAGCGGCCCGGTCAGGCCGGCGTGCCGGAGTCGGGGCCCGGTGTGCAGCAGGGTCAGCGCGCCGGCGCGCAACGCCCGGATCTGGTCGGGGCCGAGCCGGCCCGGCCCGTCGCACGCGTCGTCGACCAGGAAGAACCAGGTGAACAGGGCGGTCAACACCCGCAGGTCGGCCTCGGCGGCACCGGGGTAGAGCCGGCCGGCGTACCGGGCGACGCCGGCATGCGCCAGCCGTTGCGACGACGCGTCGTCGGCCGCCAGGCCGAGGCCGGGCAGCAGGTCGCCGACGAGCCACTCCTGCACCCGGTCGGCGTACGGCGAGAGCCGGGGCGGGATGGGGCACTCGGACCGTAGCGACCGCAGGACCTCGCCGGTCATCACCGATTCCTCCCGGGTGCGAATCGCTTTCGTGCGAATCGCCACCGGCAGCATGGCAGGCCGCCGGGCTGGGCGCGCTCCCGGCCCGACATCGCGCCCTTCGGGGGACAACCGGCGCCTGAGGCGGACATCACGGACGCTCCGGGCGGGGTGCCCGACGCCGGGAGGGGGCGACCAGGCAGGCTGGAGGGCATGCGCGAACCATGGGTGGTCGGAGTCTCCGGGGCGTCCGGCACGCCGTACGCGGCGGCCGTCGTGCGGGCGCTGCTCGACGCCGGGGAGGCGGTGGACCTGATCGTCTCCCGGGCCGCCCGGCTGACCGTCCTGGACGAGACCGGCCGCCCGTTCCGGGACGGTCACTGGGCCGAGGACCTCGCCGCCTGGCTGGGCCGCGACCTCGCGGGAGCCGACGTGCGGCACTGGCCGGCCGGCGACCTGGCCGCCGGCCCGAGCAGCGGCTCCTACCGGGTACGCGGGATGGTGGTGGTCCCGGCGAGCACGGCGGCCTGCGCCGGCATCGCGATCGGGCTCTCCAAGGACCTGTTGCAGCGGGCCGCCGAGGTCAACCTCAAGGAGCGCCGGCCGGTGGTGGTGGTGCCCCGGGAGACACCGGTGACCCGCAGCCACCTGGAGCACCTGATCGCGCTGCACGACGCCGGGGCGGTGGTGCTGCCGGCCAGTCCCGGCTTCTACGGCGCGGGGGCGGCGGCCTCCGCCCCGCAGCTCGTCGACTTCGTGGCCGGCAAGGTGCTGGACGCCCTCGGCGTACCGCACACGCTGTTCCGTCGTTGGTCGGGTGAGCTGGGCGTGGCGCGGGAGTGACCCGGGCCCGGCTCACCGGGACGCGGACCGGAGCCTGCGTCCGGCCCGCGCGATGATCCGCACCATTCAGTACATGCCGGCGTTGGCCGGGCCCGGCCCGGTCGAGGCGGCCGGCCCCGCGTTGCGCGGTTTGCCGACGTCTTCCGCCTCGTCCAACATGCCCTCCCCCTCAAGCAGGGCCCGCACCTCGGATTCCCGAAACCGGCGATGCCCGCCTGGAGTCCGGATGCTGCCTATCCGGCCCGCCGCTGCCCATCGCGTCACAGTCTTCGGGTCAACCCGAAACAGCGCGGCAACTTCACCCGGTGTCAGCAGGCGATCTCCAGTGTCCACAGCCCCCTCCTCGCGTCGACGAAGCCCCCGGCTGAACACACTGCCCCCGGCCGGTGCGAGCCCAGAGCCGTCATGAGGGACGTATGGCAATTACAGCACCAGCGACCTGGCCTGTCCGCCAAACGCGAAAAACGCACTGAGTGGGAAGTTAGGAAATATTACCTGCGCACGGCTCCCTTGACTGCGAGTTTTAGGACGACTACACCCTGTCATGTTCAACGCGCGCCGGATGCCCGACGTTACGCCCGGACCGCTAGGGTCACAGTCCGTGGACGCCATCGACCTGAGCCTCGTGGAGCTGCTGCGCAGCAACGCCCGCCTGTCCTACGCCGAGCTGGCCCGGCAGGTGGGCCTCTCCGCGCCGGCCGTGCACGAGCGGGTCGGCAAGCTGGAGTCCAGCGGCGTGATCCGGGCCTACCGGGCGGAGGTGGAGCCCGAGGCGATCGGCTACGCCGTCACCGCGCTGATCGGGATCGTCGAGGACTCCGGCGGCGACACCGACGACGTGCTGGAGGCGTTCCGGCAGATGCCCGAGATCGAGTCCTGCTACTTCATGGCCGGCGTCGAGTCGTTCCTGCTCAAGGCCCGGGTCGGCACCATCGCCGAGCTGGAGCGGCTCATCGTGCGGCTGAACCGCACCCCGGGCGTCGCCTCCACCCGGACCGGCATCGCCCTCTCCACCAAGTGGGAGAACCGGCCACAGGCCCCGGTGCCTCCCGCCGCCTGACCCGCCACCCCGGCCGAGCGGCCCTGGCGCGGGTCGCCGGGCGGCGATAGCGTGCGCCGATGACGAAGCCAGCCCCGGGAACGGCCGTGGTCACCGGCGCGGCCGGCGGCCTCGGCCGCGCCATCGCCGCCGCGCTGCACGCCGACGGCTGGCCGGTGCTTCTCACCGACCACGACGCCGAGGCGGTGGCCCGTGCCGCCGCGCCGCTGGGCGGCTGGTCCCGCCCGCTGGACGTACGCGACTCCGACGCCTGCTCCGCCGTCGCCGCCGAGGCCGCCGGCCGGGGCGGGCTCGGCCTCTGGGTGAACAACGCCGGGATCCTCGTCACCGGCCCCTCGTGGGAGCACGACGCGGCGACCCGCCGCCGGGTGGTCGAGGTCAACGCCCTCGGCGCGATGAACGGCACCCTCGCCGCGCTGGCCGTCATGCGGGCCCAGGGGCACGGGCACGTGGTCAACGTCGTCTCCCTGGCGGGCCTGGTGGCCGCGCCCGGCGAGACCGTCTACGCGGCCAGCAAGCACGCCCTGGTCGCCTTCAGCATCGGCACCCTCGCCGACCTGCGGCTGGCCGGGCACCGGCGCGTACACGTGTCGTGCCTGTGCCCGGACGGGATCTGGACGCCGATGCTGCACGACAGGCTCGACGACCCGGGCGCCGCGGCCTCCTTCACCGGGACGCTGCTGACCCCCGAGCGGGTGGCCCGGCGGGCCGCGCGGCTGGCCCGGCGGCCCCGCCCGGTGGTCAGCGTCCCCCGCTGGCGCGGCGCTCAGGTCCGGCTGCTCGACGCGCTGCCCGGCGCCGCCGTGCGGCTCGCTCCGCTGATCCTCGCGGCCGGCCGGGCCGGTCAGCGCCGCCAGCGCCGCCGGGTGGGGGCCGACCCGCGGTGAGCCGGCTTGCTAGGTTGCGGACGTGACTCATCTCGACCGGTGCGACGAGGCCAGCCGGCGCTGGGTGACGGAGGCGATCGCCGCCGTCGAGGCGGACGCCAACCGCTCCGCCGACACCCACCTGCTGCCGTTCCCGCTGCCCCGGCCGTGGGGGATCGACCTCTACCTCAAGGACGAGTCGGTGCACCCGACCGGCTCGCTGAAGCACCGCCTGGCCCGTTCGCTCTTCCTCTACGGGCTGTGCAACGGCTGGATCGGCCCGGAGACCACGATCGTGGAGGCGTCCTCCGGCTCGACGGCGGTCTCCGAGGCCTACTTCGCCCGGATGCTGGGGCTGCCGTTCGTCGCGGTGATGCCCGCCTCCACCTCGCCGGAGAAGATCGCCCAGATCGAGTTCCAGGGCGGCCGCTGCCACCTCGTCGACGACCCGGCCAAGGTGGTCGTCGAGGCCCGCTGGCTGGCGGAGGACTCCGGCGGGCACTTCATGGACCAGTTCACCTACGCCGAGCGGGCCACCGACTGGCGGGGCAACAACAACATCGCCGAGTCGATCTACGCGCAGCTCGCCCTGGAGCGGCACCCGGTGCCGGCGTGGGTCGTGGTGGGCGCCGGCACGGGCGGCACCAGCGCCACCATCGGCCGGTACGCCCGCTATCAGCGGCTGCCCACGAAGTTGTGCGTGGTCGACCCGGAGAACTCCGCGTTCTATCCCGCCTGGCAGGCGGCCGACTGGTCGGTGCGCACCGGGCGGGGCTCCCGCATCGAGGGGATCGGCCGGCCGAGCGTGGAGGCGTCGTTCGTGCCCTCGGTGGTGGACCGGATGGTCCAGGTGCCCGACGCCGCCTCGCTGGCCGCCATGCGCGCCGGCTCGGCCGTGCTCGGCCGCCGGGTGGGCGGCTCGACCGGCACCAACCTGTGGGGCGCCTTCGGGCTGATCGCGGAGATGCTCGCCGAGGGCCGCACCGGCTCGGTGGTCACCCTGATCTGCGACGCTGGCGACCGCTACGCCGACACCTACTACGCCGACGACTGGGTGGCCGCCCAGGGTCTGGACCCGACGCCGCACCTGGCGACGGTCGAGCGCTTCCTCACCACCGGCGCCTGGCCGGCCTGATCCGGCCGGTCGACCTCGCCCTGAGGCTGATCGTCCCTCGGCCTGAGCCGGCCGGTCGGCCCGAGCCGGCTGGTCTTCCCGGCCTGGGCCGACCGGTCAGCCTGAGCCGGCCGGGGGAGCGCCCGGGGACCGGTCAGCGCGGGGCGACGCGCTCGGCCAGCCCGGGGTAGCGCAGCACGTAGCCGTCGCCGTCGAGGTCGATGTCGGCGGTGAAGGTGTCGCTGGTGAAGCGGACCCGGCCGGGGCCGAGCGGGGTGTAGACCTGCTCGGCGGGCACCACCAGCAGACCGGGCACCAGCACCCAGGCGACGTCGATCCGGTGCGGGGTGTCGGCCGCGGCGCCGGTCAGCCCGAGCCGGTGCACCGGCAGCGTGTTGAACAGCGCCGCGCCGCCGAGGTCGACGTCGAGCGCCCCGGCCAGCCGGCCCGGGTCGTCGGTGCCGGGCAGCCCGACCGGCGGGTGGCCGGCCGCCCGCAGCGCCGCGTCCAGGTCACCCTGCTCGGCGGTGGTCACCCGCCACCCGTCGGTCACCCGCTCCAGGCGTACGCTCCGCAGCCATCCGGTGCCCTCCGCCTCCACCTCGAGGCGGGTGCTGGCCCACTGCGGGTCGGTGGCGAGCTGGTAGCGGCAGGTGTAGGGAATCGGGTCGACGGCGGTCAGCGTGCCCCGCGCAGTCAGCCCACGACCGTCGTCGAACAGCGCGTGCTCCGTGCCGGCGGTGTCCGTCCGGGTCCAGAAGAGCGACTTCGGCATGGTCGGCATGAGCCGGACGTTACGCGACCCGGCCGACACCGGCAGCGGATGCGGAAACGCCGCCGCGGAGCATGGGCCCCGCGACGGCGTTCGAAGATGACGCTGACGATCAGTGGGTACGCGCCGGCGGACGCCCGCCGAAGCCCCGCCGCTCGTCGCGCCCCCGACCCTCGGGCCGGAAAGCACCCCGGTCGCCGAAACTCCGCTCGCCGTAGCCACGGCCCTCGGTCGGGCGGTCGCCGTAGCGGCGCTCGCCCTGGGGACGGTCGCCGTAGCCGCGGCTGTCGGTCGGGCGGTCGCCGTAGCCACGGCCCTCGGTCGGGCGGTCGCCGTAGCGGCGCTCGCCCTGGGGACGGTCGCCGTAGCCGCGGCTGTCGGTCGGGCGGTCGCCGTA
>NZ_JBFABA010000017.1:113680-115776 GCF_040640115.1 Micromonospora sp. NPDC023644
CCGTAGCGGCGCTCGCCCTGCGGCCGGTCGCCGTAGCCACGGCTGTCGGTCGGCCGGTCGCCGTAGCGGCGTTCGCCCTGCGGCCGGTCGCCGTAGCGCCGCTCGCCCTGCGGACGGTCGCCGAAGCGGCGTTCGCCCTGCGGACGGTCGCCGAAGCGGCGCGGGCCGCCGGGCCGGTCGCCGTGCCGGCGCGGCTCCTCGGTCTCGACGCGCACCGGGACGCCGCTCGGCTCGCGGGCGCCGGTCAGCTCGGCGAGCGCCGGATCGCCGGCCCGCACGCGGGTCTCGGCCGGCGCGACGCCGGCCTTCTCCAGCATGGCGAGCGTGGTCCGCCGCTGCTTCGGCAGCACCAGCGTGGCCACCGCGCCCGACTCGCCGGCCCGGGCGGTACGACCCGCACGGTGCAGGTAGTCCTTCGGGTCCTTCGGCGGGTCGACGTGCAGCACCAGCGTGACGCCGTCGACGTGGATGCCCCGGGCCGCCACATCGGTGGCGACCAGGACGTTCACCCGGCCCTCACGGAACTCGGCGAGCGTGCGGGTACGCATCCGCTGGGTCTTGCCGCCGTGCAGCCCACCCGCCCGTACGCCGACGGCGGCCAGCTGCTCGACCAGCCGGTCGACGCCGAGCTGGGTCCGGGCGAAGACCATCGTCCGCCCCTCCCGGGCCGCGATGGACGCGGCGACCGGGAACTTGTCGTGCGGCGGGATCAGCAGCATGTGGTGGTCCATGGTGGACACCGAGGCGGTGGACGGGGCGGTGGAGTGCGTCACCGGGTCGGTCATGAACCGCTTGACCAGGGCGTCGACGTCGCCGTCCAGGGTGGCCGAGAAGAGCAGCCGCTGGGTGCCGGCCGGCGTCTTCGCCAGCAGCTCGGTGACCTCGGGCAGGAAGCCCATGTCGGCCATCTGGTCGGCCTCGTCGAGGACGGTGACCTCGACGTCGTCCAGGTGGCAGACGCCCCGGGCGATCAGGTCGCCCAGCCGGCCCGGGGTGGCCACGATGATCTCCACCCCGCGTCGCAGAGCGTCGATCTGCCGGTCGTACGGCACGCCGCCGACGGCGGTCTTCAGGAACACGCCGACGGCCTTGCCGAGCGGCATGAGCGCGTCGTTGACCTGCATCGCGAGTTCCCGGGTCGGCACCAGGACCAGGGCCCGGGGCCGCAGCGGCCGGGCCCGGTTGCGGTCAGCCACCAGGGCCAGCAGGGGCAGGCCGAAGGCCAGGGTCTTGCCGGAACCGGTCTGGCCCCGGCCGAGGACGTCCCGGCCGGCGAGCGCGTCCGGCATGGTGGCGCGCTGGATCTCGAACGGGGTGGTGATGCCCTGCCGGGCGAGCGCGTGGACCAGCGGCTGGGGCAGCCCCAGCGCGGCGAAGTCGGTGGCCTCGGGCGTCACCGGGGCGGCCTGGCCCTGGGCGGTGCCGTCCTGCTCGACGGCGGTCTGCGCGTCGGCGGTGTCGAGGGCGGTCGGAAACGTGCTGGGTTCAGCAAAGGTCGTCAAGAAATGCCTTTCGAGCGGGGCGCATCTTCGCGATGGCCTGCCGCAGCTGAACGCCGCCGAATCGCCCGCAAGATCGCCCATGGGCGCGCAGGGCGCGCCGGGTCAGTGATCCTCACCAGTGTACGGCGAAGCGGCGAGCCCGCCACCGGAGCACGGACGGGTAGTGGGCGGGCTCACCATCGTCGTCGTACGCGGCTCACTTGCTCAGGACGCCGCCCACCAGCCCGCCCACCGTGTCGTTGGCGAACAGCACGACCAGCACGGAGATCGCCACCAGCAGGCCCAGCGAGGCGGCCAGCACGACCATCACCTTGGTCGTGCTGGACCGCTCCTCGGTCGGGGTCTCCGTCCAGCCCTGGGCCAGGATGTGCCCGGTCAGCGAGCCGGAGTTCTCCACCGGGTTGCTCGGGAACGAGACGGTGCTGAAGCCGGGGCCCTCGGTGCCGGCACCGTAGATGGTGCCCAGGTCGGGCCCGCCGTCGTAGCGGCCCGTGGGGCCGCCCCCGGCCCGCCCGGCGCGCGTGGCCGGGCCGCCGTCGGAGCCGCCGTCGGTGCGACCGGCCAGCCGGCGTGCCTCCCGGGGCGCGGTGGCCG